>DATABT010001021.1:0-2517 GCA_036259455.1 Longimicrobium sp.
CGACGGAACTACTGGATCCGCAGCCCGATCCCGAACGTTGCGTAGCTCACCGTCTGGCCTTGGAAGCGGGGGAGGAACGAGCCGCGCACGGAGGCCACGATGGCGGTGTGGGGGATGAGGCGCCGCGCGACGTCCAGCCGGCCCTGCAGCCCGAAGGTGTCGTCGCCGTCCACGGCCTGGAAGTACGCCGGGCCGGCGAGCGCGCGGGCCGTAAGACGGGTTCCCACGGCGCGCTGCATTCCCACCACCGCGCCCGCGGTGACGAACGTGGGAAAGTTGGGGATGCACGTGTCGTTCGGACCCACGTGGCAAATCAGGTCGCCCATCATCAACGGTCCGCTGACGCCGCCGGTGACGCCCGCCACCACCGTCCCCGAGCTCGTGCGCGCGACCGGCAGCGCCAGCACGCCTTCCATCGCCGGCCCGCCGCGGTCCACGAACGTTCCACCCGCCCCCGCGAACACGCCGACGCTGAAATCGACGGAGGGGCCAAAGCTCTGCGCGGACGCCGTGATGGGCGCGGCAATGGCGAACGCAGCGGTGAAAAGAGCCAGAGGGCGGCGGATCATCATGGAAGGAGTCCTGGCAAGCGGGGGTGATCCGGTGTCCTGGAGGAAACAGATGGCTGCGATGCTGTCCCGGAGAACGCCCCTGCCGGCCACTTTCGGACACGCGTGTCAGTCTGGTGCGAGCACGGCGTCCACGGAGGTGATGCGCCGCCGTTCCACCCGGACGTATCCCGTGGCAGGCCGGTAGCCGCGGCGGGTGACGCGGATCAGGTACTCCCCGGGCGTCAGTTGCTCGTGGATGAACACGCCGTGATAGCCGCTCATGCGCGGCACCTCGATCCAGAACCCGCTGCTCGAATCCGTAGTCATCGCCACCGTCGCGCCCTGCAGCGTGCGCTGCCCTCCTGCCGCCGCTCCGGACACTGAAACCGTCACGGCAGCCGCGGAAAGCGACGCCAGATCGACCGCTCCCTGCACAACGTCGATGCGGCTCTCACCGGAGCCCTGCGCGGTCCCGGTCAGGCCGTCGGCCGCTGCCGCGTCGGCGTTCCACGGATACACCTTCCACGGATACGGCGCGTCGACAAGGATTAGGAATGCGATCGCGGCGATCACGACAACCAGGGCCGCCACGATGCGCGTTTCGTCCGTGCCAACCGACAGCTTTTTCCTGATGAACCGCGAGAACCAGAGGTAGGCCGTGCCGGGCGTGGGAACGCGCCGCCGGTCCGCGCGCCGCGCCTCGCGTGGCTGGTGCGGTTCGGCGGCGGGCACCACGCGGTCCGCGCTGGAGCCTTCCCAGGCTGGCGCGGCGGAAGCGCTGTCCTCGATCGCAAGCCCAGGCCCATGTGGCCGGGGCGCGCGTGTTTTGTTCGATGGAGCGGACGGAATTGGCTGCGGGGAGGGGTCTTCGGACGGGGCGGCAGGCGCGGGATCATCGACAGGTACGTAGTTCACGCGGGGCAGAACCGCAGACGTGACCGGTTCTTCTGGAACAGGCGCCGCGGGTGGAGGTGCCGGCGGATCGGCGGGTTCACCGAGGATTTCGGAGATGGTCTGCAGCAGCAGGTCGAGCTCGGGATCGGGATCGCCCGGGTTCCAGCCGATCAGGTTTGACGCCTGGATGCGCCGGAAGGCGAGCGGGATCCGGGTTTCTTCCAGCAGCACGGGAACCAGGATGCCCCGCCGCGCGCCCTCGTCCGCCTCGATCTTCACCCAGTCGGACTGGACGGAGTTCTTCGTCCAGAGCACCACCACGCACCGGGACGCGTCCAGCGCATCCTCGATCACCTGGTCGTACGTGCGTCCCGGCGGAATGGTGCGATCCCACCAGACCGACCAGCCGCGCGCGCGAAACACGGACGCGATCTCCCGCGCGCGTTCGCGATCCGCGCTTGCGTAGCTGAGAAATACGTCCGGCATGCGGATGAGGAGGGAACGCGGATGAATGGACCCGTGGATGAAAGCCGCGCGGAAACCGGCGTGCTGCGGATGGGCGGCGGCGCGCGGAGAGCCGGAGCCGGATGGGCCCGGCTCCGCTCCCGATTAAGGCGTGGAGACAGCCGCCGGCCGTTCCCTGTCCCCTACCCGTCGAAGCGCCGCATCACCAGCGTGGTGTTCGCGCCGCCGAAGCCGAACGAGTTGCTGATCACCACGTCTAGCGCCGCGTTGCGCGACGTGTGCGGCACGTAGTCCAGGTCGCACTCCGGGTCGGGATCGGTCAGGTTGATGGTCGGCGGGATCACGCCGTCGCGGATGGCGTACGCGCAGACACCCGCCTCGATGCTGGCGCTGCCGCCCAGGGCGTGGCCGATCATCGACTTGGTGGACGAGATGGCCAGCTTCTGCGCGTGGTCGCCGAAGACCGACTTGATGGCGCGCGTCTCGGCCGTGTCGCCCACCGGCGTGGAGGTGCCGTGCGCGTTGACGTACGTCACCTCCTGGGGCGCGATGCCGGCGCTGCGCAGGGCGCGCTTCATGGCCAGCGCGGCGCCCTCGCCGTTCTCCG
>DATABT010001022.1:0-2701 GCA_036259455.1 Longimicrobium sp.
GCAGCCGTGCTGGCGGCGGGGGCGGGGGGCGAAGCATGGGCGCAGGACGACATGATGATGGGTCGTCGCGCCAGTGCTTTCGACCTCGGGGTCTACGGCGGTGGTGCGTGGACCACGGACTGGTTCGAGATCGGGGAGGACGGCTTCGCCCCCGATCTCGAACCAGTCCGTGGTCCACGCACCACCGCCGTAGACCCCGAGGTCGAAAGCACTGGCGCGACGACCCATCATCATGTCGTCCTGCGCCCATGCTTCGCCCCCCGCCCCCGCCGCCAGCACGGCTGCTGCCAGCGCAGACGTAGCGAGTTTTCTCATCCTTTTCTCCCTGACAGGTGAACGCGAACCGCTCTCCACTGCGAAGAGCGAAACTTCGCACCCGGCCGTATACAAGATCGATGCCAACATTGCGGCAAAACAGATGTCTATTGCGGGGCCTTCCCCAGCAGCCGCCTAGGGTGTTGCATTGGTTCGCGTTGCAATGTTCGCAGAAGCCTCTTGCGCGCGCCGCACGGAGCGGAATTGAGCGCAGGATGCGTGTCGTCCCGACGCGGCCGGTGTGGCACCGACTCACCAGTACCGCCAGATTGACACATGCTGCACGCGTCATCCGCACTCCATGTGGGGCCGCGCCATGGCGCAAAAAAGGAGGGGCGCCATGCGGCGCCCCTCCCGTTGCAGCGGTCGCGGTGGAGGATTACTCCTCGCCGCGCACGCCTCCGGCCTTGACCTCCAGCTGGTAGGGCTGGAACTCGCAGCCCGGACGCACCGGCACGTACAGCACTTCCGGCGTGCCCTGCGCACCCGCCTCGGCGAACACCGACACACCCTGGTACTCGCCGAACCGCGTCACCTCGTTCACACCGAGCACCCGCGGCAGACCGTAGCGCACGTACCGGCGCCCGTTCACCGTGATCGGCTCGTTGTTGATGTACCACGTCGCGCTCCCCGCGTACCCGGCCGTGCCCGGAGGCGTGCCCGTGTACGTCGTGTCGCCCGTCTGCGTGTTGTACATCGCGGTGATCTCACGCAGCATGCCGTTCTCCACCACGCACACCCGGATCTCCCGCACCGGGTTCACCGCGGGCGGCGGCGGCGGCGGCGGCGGAGCCACCGGCGGCGGGGGCGGCGGCGGCGGGGGCGGCGGCGGCGGCGGGATCAGGTTCCCGAACATCGCCTTGAGCCCCAGCACCAGCCGCGGCGTGAAGGTGAACTTGTCCTCGGCGTTCTGCGCGTTCTCGGCCACGTGGGCGGGCGAGTCGTAGCCGTGCACCGCGCCCTCGAGGAACAGCGCCAGCGCGCTGCCCACGGGGAACATGTCCAGGCCGAAGCCCACCACGCCCTGGCCCGTCGTGGACAGGCTGGGGCGGTTGCTCACGCACACGCCCTGGCTGAGCCAGGCGGTTACGCCCAGGCACCCCGGGTAGGTGGACTCACCCGCGATGTTGGCCGTGTAGCCGCCGCCGCCTAGGAAGAAGTAGGTCGAGGCCATCCAGTTCGACACGTCTTCCCGGGCGATCCACGGGCGGAACACCAGGTCCAGGTCGTACAGCCAGCTGTTGACGGCCCAGTTGGAGTCGAAGTCCAGGCCGGCGTCCTCGTTCTCGGGGATGTTCTGCGGCATGTACGCGCCGTGCAGCCGCAGGCCCACCGTGGGCGTGAAGAAGAACGCGGCCGTGGCCCCGAAGATGGGCGAGAGCTCCGGCGCGAAGCCGTCCTCGCCGATCTCGAACCAGTCCGTGGTCCACGCGCCGCCGGCATAGATGCCGAGGTCGAACGCGCTGGCGCGGCGGCCCATCATCATGTCGTCCTGGGCCCGCGCCTCGCCCCACGCGCCCGCGACGAGCGCGGCCGCGAGGAGTGTTGTCAGCAATCGTTTCATGAGTCCTCTTCCGAACCGGGTGATGGATCTCTTCCCTTCCCGTCTTCACCGCCATGACCATCCATCGTCACGACTCGGGGACACCAGCCGAAACCATGGCCGCTCCCCTGGCACGCCCGACCTCTCTCTCGTGTCCACCTCCTTGCCCCCGTGAAACAGGGGTCCCGGCCCGGGACCGCGACAAGTCAGAAGGCCACCAGCACGCCGCCCAGCACCGCCCCGTACGCCACGTGGCCCAGCACCACGGCCCAGGGGGTGGCGCGCCCCCACTGCAGTCCGAAGCGGCCCGGCGGCGGCAGCCGGCCCTGCTTTACGCACCCGCTCACCCGCTCCAGCAGCGGAAGGGCGGCGGCGGCGGCGCCTCCCAGCAGAAGCCCGGCGGCGATCCCCGTTCCCCACCCCGCCCCGCCCATGACGCGCATGAGCCCGGAGAACAGCGCGGGGATGAGCGTTACGCCCAGCGCGAGGAAGAGAAGAAAGCCGACCGTCTCCGTCAAGGGAACGTTTGGCTCGCGAAAGAAAAGGCACCCCAGCTGGGTGGTGGGGCTGAACCGCGTGAGATCGAACGAGCGGAACAGCCAGAACACGCAGGCCGACAGGATGGTGGCCACGAAGCCCGCCCAGACGACCGCACCCACGGATCCCCCCATCAGACCATGCTCCCCCCGGGCGGCGGTGCCGCTTTCCCGGACAGCGTTGGGCGCAGGCCCGTCCAGGCCTGCACGTTCGGTGCCCATTCGGCGCCGCCGGGGGCGGCGCCCGGCGTACCCGACGCGCGAAAGGGTCCGGGCGTCACTCCGTTCATCCGGGCGACGAAAGTTT
>DATABT010001023.1:0-3277 GCA_036259455.1 Longimicrobium sp.
CGCCCTGCCCGTGCGATGGATTCGGCGCGCCGACCGAAGGATCTCGCCTGCGATACGGGGAGGCGGCTTCCGTGCACGGAGGCCGGGTCCCAGACCACGCGGAGGAGATCCTTCGGTCGCGCCACAGGCCCATGCGTGAGCTGAGTTCGCGCGGGCGCTCCCTCAGGAAATCAATTTCCGGGTTTCGGCCTCAGGCCTTCAGGGTTCCCGGCCGGCGGGGAACTCGATGTGATTCGGGGGGACGGCGTTGGTGAGCCAGACGCCGTTGTCGCTGCGGAAGAAGGCGTGCCCGGCGCGGTGCATCTCGCCAGACTGGATGCGCAGGACCACCGGCCGCCCGTGCCGGCGGCCCACGTTGACCGCCGTCGCCTCGTCGGGCGAGAGGTGGACGTGCGTGCGGCGGCCGGGGAGCAGCCCCTGCTGGCGGATGGAGTCCAGGTGGCGGTCCGCGGTGCCGTGAAAGAGCACCTCCGGCGGCTCCACCGCGCTCAGCCCCAGCTCCACCGTCACGGAGTGGCCCTGGCTGGCGCGGATGCGCGCCCCGTCCGCGCTGAAGGCAAAGCGCTGCTTGTCGTTCTCCGCGACCACGCGCTCCAGCGTCTCGCGATCCATCCGCACGCCCGCGCCACGCGCCGCGGCGAGCAGGTCGTCCACGTCCACCCATCCGCCCTCGTCCAGCCGCAGCCCCACCGACTCCGGCGCGTGCCGCAGCACCTTGCTGAGGAACCTGCTCGTCTTCACCAGTGCCGGGTCCATCGTCATCCCCCCGCCGCGCGGGGCTGGTGCGAAATGAAGCGCACCAGGTCGCCCGCGGTGACAACGGGGTGGGCGGGGTTCCGCTCGATGTCGTCCAGCGTGCGGCCGGTGCGCCGCGCGACCTCCCGCGCCACGTCGTCCAGCTCCTCGTCATCCACCCGCAGGTCCCTGTACAGCCGGTCGCTTACGCGCAGGGGCACGACCGCGTCGCGGGCCATCGCGTACGGCTGCAGCCGTTCGTGGACGGCGCGGACCACCCACGGGTCCACCGCGCGCCGGTCCAGCGAGCGCGCGAAGGTGCAGATGCTCTCTCCCGCGCGCCCCGCGGCCAGGCGCCGCATCCGGCGGCCGTGAAAGACCGCCTGCACCGCGAAAGCGAGGGCCACCAGCGCCGCCGCGACCCGCGCCTCCACGGAGAAATACAGCAGCGCGAGCCCGGCGGCCCCGAGCAGCCAGCAGCCGGCCTTCGCCAGCGGCGTCATCGGCGGCTCCGGCAGCGGCGGCATCCAGCGCGAGAGCCTGCGCGGGTACGCGTTCGGAATGGCGTCCGCCATCAGTCGCCGGATCGGCTAACGCGCGGCGCGCGGCGGAGCGGTGCGGCGCACGCATCCCGCGCAGAGGGTGATGCCGGCGATCCGCAGCGCGAATTCATCGCGCCGCTCCCCGCGCCCTCCTGGCCACGGAGTCCGCGTTCATGTAGGGCTGGAACTCGCATCCCTGGCGCGTCGGCACGTAGACCACGAATGCGGCCGAAGCCGTATCCGCAGCCTCCGCGAACACGGGTACGCCGCGATAGTCGTCCACCCGGACGACCTCGTTGACGCCCAGCACGCGCGGCTGCGCATGGCGGCGGTAGATGCGGCGGCGCAGCCGCATGGGCTCGTTGTTAAGGTACCACCCGGCGACGGACGCGTACTCGCCCGTGACCGGATAGACGTGCGAAAACGGCAGCGAATCCTGGGTCAGCGTGTCGCCCGTGGCGGGGACCCAGATGACGGGGACCTCCACCAGCTGCCCCCTCTGCACCACGCAGATGCGGATACACCGGCACACCTCCTCCGGGATGGGCGGACGCTCGCGGGCGGAGGACGCCGGGTCCATCCGGGGCGCCTCGGCGGGCGCAGGGTGCGGCCCGGTCGCGGGCTCCGCGTGACCGGCGCACGCGTCGCAGACGATGATGGCGAGGAGGGAGATGGGGCGCACGATGCACTCCGCGTGGGCGTCAGCCGGGTACGGCGGCGCCGGCCGGTGATCCGCGTTTCCGCACCACCCAGGTGGTCATGGCGCGCAGGTTCTGCACGTTGGTGGTCTTGATGGGATCCAGCAGCTCACCGCCCAGCGCCTCCGTCCGTGCCAGCAGCCCCGCCTCGTCCACCAGGAACCGCTCCGATCCGTCCGGAAGTTGGTAGCGCCCGTCCCCCGCGGGCCGGACGCGCGCCTCGATGCCGATGTTGCTGGCCAGCCGCGCGAACAGCATTCCGCCCGGCCGCAGCACGCGCCACATCTCGTCCACCATCCGCCCGAAGTGGGCCGGGTCCGCCGCAAAGTGCAGCACGGCGCTGCTGATCACAACGTCCATCGACGCGCCGGCGAACGGCAGCGCATCCGCCTCGGCCACCCGCACGTTGTCCGGCGGCAGCGCGGGGGCGAGCTCCGCCGCCATCCGCCGCACCCGCTCCACCGCGCGCGCATCGCGGTCCACCGCGTGGACGTGGAACCCGGCGCGCAGCAGCCACACCAGGTTGCGCCCGCCGCCGCACCCCGCGTCCAGCACCGTGCGCGCGCCGTCGAACCGCCCCCGCAGCAGCTGGTCGAACAGGTAGATGTCGATGTCGCCGAATGCCTCGCGCAGCGACGCGGAAGGCGGGCCCTGCGGGAGGGGCGGTTCCATTCGGGGGATCAGGATGGCCGAGAGAAGTGAGTCGCGCGCTCGCTACATCTTGGCGAGCCGCACGTACAACTGAAACCAGCGGCGGCCAGCGCAACGCATGCGAGGAGCGGAATCACCCGGTCGTTCATCGCGTCAGCCCAGGACGGCGGCGCCGGCGGTGGCGCCGGCGCCGAAGGAGACGAGGAGGATGGGGCGGCCGTCGGCGGCGCGGCCGGAGCGCAGCGCCTCGTCCAGCGCGATGGGGACGGTGGCCGCGCCCGTGTTGCCGAAGCGGTGGATGTTGACGAACACGCGCGCGGGATCGAGATCCATCTCCCGGATCAGTCCCTCGATGATGCGCAGGTTGGCCTGGTGGGGGACGATCAGCCCGACCTCGTCCAGCGCCACTCCCGCGGCGTCCAGCGCGGCGGAGGCCTGCTGCGCCATGGTCCGCACGGCGGCCTTGAAGAGCCTGGTCCCCTCCATCCGCAGCAGGTGCGAGCGCTCCTCCAGCACCCGCGCGTCAAAGGGGCGCAGGGCGCCGCCGCCGGGGCGCTTGAGCGCGTCCGCCAGCCGCCCGTCCGCCCACCACGACGTGGACCGCACCGCGCGCGGCCCCGCATCCGCCGAAAGCACCGCCGCCCCCGCGCC
>DATABT010001024.1:0-5842 GCA_036259455.1 Longimicrobium sp.
GCGGGGACGGCGGCCGTCAGGCCAGCGCGGGGTGTCCTTCGCGGCGGCAGGGCGCCGCCGTCCCCGCTCCGGCCGCACTCCACGGGCGGTGCTCTCCGCGGCGGCAGGGCGCCGCCGGTTCGCCTCCGCGCCGCTCGCCGCGAGGCCGCGCCAACCTTGCGCGCCACTCCCGCCGCGCCGATTCTTTCGATTCCGAACCGGCGCGCGCCGGTCCGTCTCTCCTGATCGCGCGTATTCCCTCGCGCTTCATCCCTCGTCCACCCGCACCCGCCGGGGCGCAGCATGGATTCTAGACCTGACGCACCCGCACGGCAGGACACGCAGCGCCCGCTCTGCTTCGTGCTGATGCCGTTCGACAAGAAGCCGGACGGCGCGGGCACCATCATCGACTTCAACGTGGTCTACGAGCGGGTCATCGCGCCGGCCATCCGCGATGCGGAGCTGGAGCCGCTGCGCGCGGACGCCGAAATGGCGGGCGGCATCATCCACAAACCGATGTTCGAGCGGCTGGTGCTGTGCGAGTACGCGGTGGCGGACCTGACGACGGCCAACGCGAACGTCTTCTACGAACTGGGCGTGCGTCACGCCGTGCGGCCGTTCACCACGGTTTCCATCTTCGGCGGAAACGCGCGGCTGCCCTTTGACGTGGCTCCGCTGCGCGCGCTTCCCTACGCCATCGGCGCCGACGGCCTGCCGGCGAAGCCGGACGAAGACCGCGCGGCGCTGGCGGAGCGGCTGCGCGCGGCGCGCGAGTCGCGGGCCAAGGACAGCCCGCTGTACCAGCTGCTGGAGGACTATCCGCACGTGAGCCACGAGAAGACGGACGTCTTTCGGGAGCAGGTGCGGTACGCGGAGAGTACGAAGGAAAAGCTGGCGGCCGCGCGCAAGGAGGGGATGGAGGCGGTCCGGCGGATGGAAGGCGAGCTGTCGCCGCTGCGCGACCAGCCGGCGGGGGTGATCATCGACCTCTTTCTCTCCTGGCGCGCGGTCAAGGGATGGAACGAGATGGTCACGTTGGTGGAGCGGATGCCGGAGCACGTGGCGCAGACGGTGATGGTTCAGGAGCAGCTGGGCCTCGCGCTCAATCGCGCCGGCAAGGGCGACGAGGCGGAGCGCGTGCTGACCAGGCTGATCGAGCGAAAGGGCCCCAGCAGCGAGACCTACGGCATCCTGGGCCGCGTCTACAAGGACCGATGGGAAGCCGCGGTCAGGGCGGGGGAGACGATTGCCGCGCGCGGGCTGCTCAACAAGGCGATCGAGGCGTACCTCAAGGGGTTCGAGGCCGACTGGCGGGACGCCTACCCCGGCGTGAACGCGGTGACGCTGATGGAGGTGCGCGAGACGCCGGATCCCCGGCGCGAGGAGCTGGTGCCGGTGGTGCGCTACGCGGTGCGGCGGCGCGTGGCTGGCGGCAAGCCGGACTACTGGGACCACGCCACGCTGCTGGAGCTCGCCGTGCTGGCGAAGGACGAGGAAGGCGCGTTCACGGCGCTGGCGGACGCCACGGCCAACATCCGCGAAGGGTGGGAGCCGGAGACCACCGCGCGCAACCTGCGCCTGATCCGCGAGGCGCGCGACCGGCGCGGCGAGCCCGTACCGTGGGCCGCGGAGGTGGAGAAGGAGCTGGAGAAGCACGCCGGAAAGTGAGCCGCCCATGCTCGAGTCGCCCCCGCGCGAGACCCTGATCCAGCGCCTGGTTCGAACCCTGGCCGATGCCGCCGCCTCGGTGATGCGCGCCGTTCGCCGCCTGTTCGCGGGCGATGCGCACGTCCGCCAGTACCGAGAGAAGCTCCGCACCGGGCCGAAGCCCGCGGTACTCCAAGCGCCCGTGCCTCCGCCAGGTCCGGATTCAGGCACAACGCTGACGGCCGCATCTGCGCGGAAAAAGCGGGCGCCGTCCGGCGGCGCCGCCGTCGCGAGCGCGGAGGCGGGGGAGATGAAGTCCGCCGCCGAATCGGACCCCGACTTGGCGCCATCGCGCAACGACGCGCGCGAGGAGTCTGGGCCGGCTGCGGAGCCCGAGACCGGGCGCGGCGGCGCTTCGTCCGCGTCCGCTGGCCCGCCGGAGCCCGTGCTGCTGGGCGGCTCCGCCCCCCGCCGCGCGCGTCCGGGGGACGTGATCCTGGCGCAGTTCGCCGCGTACGTGGCGCGGTTCGAGGAGGTGGCACGCCGGGCGCTGGAGCGCGAGGCCGCGCCCGGCGAGGTGCGGCTGGGCGAGGAGACGGACTGCCGGTGGGCCGTGGGCACGCGCGTCACGGTGCGCTGCACGGCGCGCGGGCTGAACGTCTTCACCCCCACGCAGAGCTTCGTGTGGGACGGCGACTGCCGCACCCTCTCGTTCGATATCGAGGTGCCGGCGGACGCGCGGCCCCGCGATACCGTGATCTTCTTCGAAGCCTTCGTCCACGACACGGACGAAGCGCCCGACGCGGTGCAGGTGGGGCGGCTGCGCATGTCGCTGGAGATCGGGGACAAGGCGGACGATCAGCCGCCGCGGCCGGTGCACGGCAAGGCGGCGCGGACGGCGTTCGCCTCGTATGCGTCGGAGGACCGCATCGACGTGCTGGAGCGCGTGTCGTCCATCCGGCGCAGCGCGGGGCTGGAGGTGTTCGTGGACGTGGTGAGCCTGCGCATGGGCGACGAGTGGAATCCCGAACTGGACAGGCACATCCGGGAAAGCGACCGCTTCCTCCTCTTCTGGTCCGAAAATACGCCGAAATCAAAGTGGGTCACGTGGGAGCGGCAGAAGGCGGTGGAACTGCACGGCGAAGACGTGCTGGAGCTTCACCTGCTGCGCTACACCCCCATCAACCAGGTGCCGGTAGACCTGCGCAGGTACCACTTCAACGACATCTACATTATCGCCCGCGACGCGGAACTGTACCGGCGGGTGGAAGCGGGAAAGGAGACGCCGCAGACGTAGGCGCCTCCCCTGACCCGCCGCGCGCCGGGACATCGCGGCATACACTCGAATTCGACTTCACCCATGGCGGAACCCACCGTCTTCATCAGCTACAGTCACAAGGACGAGCGTTGGAAGGATAAACTCCTTCCTCATTTCAAGCAGCTGGAGAAGCTCGGCGCACTCCGTGTCTGGGACGACCGCCAGATCCGCGTCGGCGACAACTGGTATGGTCGCATTCAACAGGTTCTGAATGAGACTCGCTTTGCCGTCTGCCTGATCTCTGCGGATTTTCTGAGCTCCGACTTCTGCATGGACGAGGAGATCCCGTTCCTCCTGCAGAAGCGGCGCAGGGGCGGACTGGAAATCCTGCCGGTCCTGGTGCGCAAGTGTCTGTGGGACAAACATCTCTGGCTGCGAAGCCTGCAGATGCTGCCGCGTGACGGCAAGAACGTTCAGACCGACTTCGCCGACGATCCGGACCCTGTTTTTACCGAAGTGGCCGAGCGCGTATGGGAGGCACTGCAGCCGGGGTACGTGCCTCCCACCCCGCCCGCCCGGCCAGGCGCCCCGCCGGAGAAGGAGGAGATCTCCCGCCTTCCCGAGACGGGCTCTCTCCTCTTCGGCCGGCAGGAGGAGATCGCGCTGCTCGACGCGTCGTGGAAGAACGCGTCGCACGGCGTGATCGTGTTCCGGGCATGGGGCGGTGTGGGCAAATCCACGCTGATGCGCGTGTGGTGCGAGGCCATGCGCGAGGAGAACTACCGCGGCGCCGAGCGCGTCTTCGCGTGGTCGTTCTACAGCCAGGGAACGGGCGAGCGCGTCACCTCCGCCGACCTGTTCATCGACACGGCGCTCCGGTGGTTCGGTGACCCGGATCCCACGCAGGGCTCGCCGTGGGAGAAGGGCGAGCGGCTGGCGGAACTCGTCCGCTCGCGGCGCACGCTGCTGCTGCTGGACGGGCTGGAGCCGCTGCAGTCCGGCAGTGACTTCGATCGCGGGACCATCACGGACCCCGCATTACAGACGCTGATGCAGGAGCTGGGGCGCAACGGCGGACCCGGCCTGTGTGTGGTGACCACTCGCGAGCCGATGGCGGACCTGGCGGAGGAGCCCGGCGTGCTGCAGGTGGATCTGGAGCAGGTCTCGCCGCGCTCCGGGCGCGCGCTGCTGCGCGTGGCCGGAGTCACGGGTGAGGACGCGGAGCTGGAGGACCTGGTGCTGCGCTTCGGGCGGCACGCGCTGGCCATCAACCTGCTCGGCTCGTACCTGCGGGAGCGCGGCGGACCGACGGCCGCGGGCGAGATCCCCGAGCTTCACGAGGTGCCGGAGAACGAAGGCCGCCAGCCGCGGCGCGTGATCGAGGCGTGGGCGCGGCTGCTGGGCCCCAGTCCGGAGCTGGACCTGCTGAAGATCCTGGGCCTGTTCGACCGCCCCGCCTCGCCGGAGGCGATCGTGGCGCTGCTCGCCCCTCCCGCCATCCCCGGCCTCACGGACCACCTGAGCGGCCGCGGCGAGCAGGTGCTGACCGCCGCCGTGCAGCGCCTGCGCGAGCTGCAGTTGCTGGACGAGCCCGGCCACCACGACACCCGCGCGCTGGACTGCCACCCCCTCATCCGCGAGCACTTCGAGGACTGGCTGCGCCGGTCTCCGCGCGCCTGGACGGAGAGCAACCTGAGGCTGTTCGGGTTCTACTCCGGCGCCGCCCCCGAGCGACCCGACACCATTCAGGAGATGGCGCCGCTGTTCGCCGGCATCCGCCACGGATGCAACGCGGGAAGAGCTTCGGAGGCACTGAACCTCTACTACCACGGCATCGAGCGGGCGGCGGGGTACCTCACCCTCACGTTGGGGGGCTACTCCTCCGTTCTCGCCGTGCTATCGCACTTCTTTGACAGCCCGTGGGAAACGCCTGCGGCTGCGCTCGCCGAGGGCCAGGCGCTGTTCGTGCTGAGCAACGCCGGGATTGTGCTGGAAAACCTGGGCCGGCTGACCGACGCGGTGCGGCCGCTGGAGACGTCGCTGCGGGGCTTCAGGGAGGCAGCGAAGTGGGCAGTCGCGGCGCCGAACGCGGACCAGTTGGCGGGACTATACGTCATGATGGGGCGCCTGGACGACGCCGAGCGGTGCGCCCGGGAGGGGCTGGTGCTGGCCGAGCTGGGGAATGAGCCCCTGCGCCTGCTACAGCTCGAGTGTACGCTGGCCAGCCTTCGCCACCAGCGCGGCGATCGGCAGGGTGCCGTGGAGGAGTTCGAACGCCTGCTGCGCGATTCTGCGCACGGAGCCACACCATTCGACAGCTCATTGGACGAGCACCGTTTCGGAGATGTGCTCATCGATCTCGATCGCGTCGACGAGGCGATGAGGCGGGCATATGCTGCACTGCCCCGGTCGATGCACCGTCCGTACAGCCTTTGGGACAGAGGGTATCCCGAACTCACGCTGGCCATGGCGTTCATGCGAATGGCGTCGGAAGCTGGAGACAACGGATATGCACGTCTGGGACAGGCACGCCTGCACCTGCAAAACGCCCTGCGCGCCTTTCGTGAAGGCGACCGGTACTCCGAGCTGCCGCGGGTGCTCGTTACCCGCGCCGAACTGTACCGCCGCGTGGGGCAGCTCGAGGATGCGCGCCGCGATGCCGATACCGCTCTCCGCATTGCCCGGCGGGGCCAGATGCGGCTGTACGAGGCGCAGGCGCTGCTGGAGGAGGCCCGGCTGGAGCTGCTCGCGGCCGAGACCGACGGGACGGCGCAGGCGAAGGCGGAGCGGCGCGAGAAGGCCCGTGCCGCCTGGGACGCCGCGCGGCGGATCGTGAACGAGACGGGCTACCACCGCCGCGACGCGGAGGTCGAGGAGCTGCGGACGCTGCTGGACGCCGGCTGATCGTTCATCACACGCACCCACTCATCCGCCGCCGCGCGCTGGTACGGGCGCGGC
>DATABT010001025.1:0-9869 GCA_036259455.1 Longimicrobium sp.
TTCCCGGCGCGGTACGCCAGGATCTCGCGGCGGGCGGCCGCGCACTCCTCTTCCGACGCGGTCCCGAGCGCCCGGGCCCACGCCTCCACCGCCCAGAGCGCCGCATCCAGCCGAACGGAGCGGTCCTCCTCCAGCACCCCCGCCAGCCGCCCCAGCGTGGTGCGCACCGGCTCGCGCCCGCGTGACACCAGCAGCTGCGCGGGCACCTGCTCTTCCAGTGCCGCGCACAACAGGTGAATCTCGGCCCGGCACCCGTTCTCGCAGTGGTCCAGCAGCAGGCCCTTGAACCGCAGTGGTCCCTGCGGATCGCGCCAGAAGAACCCTGCGGGGTGCCCGGCGACCATCCGGGCCAGCACCTGCAGCACCGCGGGGTTCATCCCGCCGTCCCGGTTCGCGCGCACGCCGTCCCCCTACGCGGCGATCTCGCCGCTGGCCCGGCCGAAATGGATGCGCACCCCCGACGACAGCAGCGCGCGCCGCCCGGGCTCCACGTCCTTCACCGTCCGGTCGGGGAGGGTGATGGTCCACTTCTCCGCGCCCAGGTTCTCCAGCCCCCACACGCCGGGGGTGACGGGGTGCTGCACCACGCGCGCGATCGCGCGGGAAAAGTCCCACCGGGCGGAGTCGTCCAGGTGGTGCGGAAAGAGAGTGGTGTCGGCGTTCAGCATCACCACCTCGCGCCCCAGCCGCATGCGCATCGGCAGCGGCAGGTCCCGCCCGCACGACCAGCAGGCGCCGGGGCCGCGGCCCGCCTCCATCCGGGCCCGGTCATAGAAGTTCTGCTTGCCGCAGCGGCAGTAGAGGATGGAGTCGCGCAACCGCACCATGGCGGCGCGCCACTCGCCCTCGCGCACGCGGCCGCGCCCGGTGTTGCGCAGCCCGTCGGTAAACGCCTGGATGAACAGGTCGCGCAGGAACCGCGGGTAGATCTGCCAGTAGACCACGGCGTTGGCACCGCCCTCGCCCGTGGGGTCCTGGCTGCCGGGAACGGCGGCGTTGGAGGGGTCGTCCGGATCAAAGATGAACACCGGCTCCTCGCCGTACAGGCGCCGCCGGGCGGGAAGGTCCCAGCACCGGATGGCCAGCTTCTTCCGCCCGTCCAGCGGATGGTGGATGTGCAGCATGTAGAAGAGGAGCACGGCCAGCGAGTACAGGTCCGTCTCCGTGCTGGGGCGCGCCTCGTTGCGCACCAGCTCCGGCGCCATAAAGTCCGGGGTGCCGCGCACCGCGCCCTGGCTGCCGTTCACGTCCACGTTGTCGGTGTCGCAGATGCGCACCTCGCCCGTGGCGGGGTCGAAGAACACGTTGCCGAACGAGATGTCGCGGTAGCACAGGCCGCCGGAGTGCAGCAGGAAGTAGTGGTGCGCCAGCTCGAACCCCGCCGTGGCCAGCGCGGCAAAGCTGGGGTCCGCCCGCTGCATCATCAGGTCGACGAGCCCCTTGAACCGCGGCTCTCGCAGGGGCATCACGTACCCGAACGACTCGCCCGGGCCGGTGGCGATCTGCATCGGCCAGAGAAAGCGGTCGCTGGGCGGGCCCTTGCGCACCGCGTCGGCCAGGCGCCTGCGCAGGGTGGGGTCGCCCTGCAGGTAATTGGGATGATACCACTTGAGGGCGACGTCACCGCCCTCCATGCGGGCGTGGTAGACCTCTCCCTGGCCGCCGCCGCCCAGGTAGCGGCGCACGGTGCACGGGGCGCCGGAGCCTTCGGCCACCACCACGTCTCCCGGCTTGAGCAGCTGCTGCATTGTCTGCGTTCCTGTCGCTTGCAGGTTCGATATGCGGCGTCAGTGATCGTGGCCGGCGGTCATGCGGTCCACCTCGCCCTCCAGCACGCCGCGGCTGCCGCACCACGGGCAGGTCACCTCCGGCACCTCGCCATCCCAGCAGCCCAGGCGCCCGCACTCGCAGCGGAAGAACCCGGCGTTCTCGCAGTGGGGGCAGCCGGGGTAGCCGTCCCGGATGTCGAAGCGGCCGGTGATCTCGCTCCGGTCGTAACCCTCGCGCCGGGCCGCGCCTTCCTGCACCGGGAACGCCCAGGTCAGCGCCCAACGCGACCGGTCCGTGCCCTCCACGCGGATGCCGAACGTCTGCCGTCCGCGGGCGCAGCGGGCCAGCACCACGCGCACGTCATCCATCGTCGCCTCCCTTCAATCCCAGCCGCTCCTTCCATCCGGGGCGCGACTCGTACAGCTTGCCCAGCAGCTTGCGCGGCCGGTACGGCGGCGGCTGCGGGATCACCGGCGTCCCGCCGTGCACGTCGCCGCGCCCGTCCTCCGGCGTCACCGCCCTCCCGTCGTGCTCGGCAACGGAGGCGGCCGCGTCCGCCACGGTCGCACGGGCCGCGGCGGGAACGCCGGCGAGCGCCGCCTGGGCGGTGCGCGAGGTGGAGCCGGCACCTTTCTCCGCCACCGGCTGGTCGTGGCCATCGCCCCGCGCGGCGTCCGCCGCCGGTGCCCGACCGGTGTCGATGCCGCCGGAGGTCGGGTCCGGCCGATGCGGCGGCGCCTCCCGGTCAACGCTCTCGCCGCGGAGCGCATCCGGCGACCCGTTCTCCTCCGCGCTCCGGGGGTGCGGGAGGTCCGGCACCGGGTCCTGCGCCTCGCTCGCGCGCGGCAGCGCATCCGGACGTTCGCCACCCGCCGGCCGCGTCGCGTCGAATTCCGCGGTGGAGCCCGGCCCCCCGGGGCGAAGAGAGCGATCGCGCGAGGGGCCGTCGTGCGGGTGGACGGGATCCCGCTCCGTCTCGCCCTCGTCTACCGCACCCGCCTGGCGGACTGATGCGGGGCCCGCGCCCCCGCGGACGGACGGAGCCGTGCCGTGCTCCACCTTCATCAGCCACGTCTCCGGCTCGTGGACGGTGTCGCTTCCCCCGTCGGCGTCGCGGCGCAGGGAAAGCGGACGCTGCGGCGCCAGGGCGCTGGGCCGGAAGAGGAGCGCGACGGTGATGTCGTCGCCGCTGGCCTTGGCGGTGACCTCCGACAGCCATTCCTCCAGCCGCGCGGTGACAGACTCGAATCCGTCGTCCTGGATCAGCCTCACGTAGTCGCTCCCCACGCGCTGGAACGCCTCGTCGCTGGCGTACGAGTTGGCGTACCCGTCGGTGGAGACCATCACGAGCGCGGGAAGGCGCGGCGCGGCGGGCTCCAGCCGGACGCGGACGTGGCGGACCGCTTCGCGCATGCACAGCGAGGTGGTCTCGTTGGCGACCAGGTCGGGATCGCGGGGGATGGGGCGCCAGACGGCCCCGTCTTCGGCGACCGCCAGGATGTCGCCGTCGCCCAGCTGCAGGTAGAAGACGAACTCCTCCGTGGCGAGCACCGCCAGCAGGGTGGCGCCGTAGGCCAGGGCGGGGTCCAGCACCACCTCGGTCGTCCCGGTGGGGGACTTTTCCGCCGCCCGGTCCAGCTCCCGGTCGGCGAAGGGGTTCTTCCGGAAGTCGGCGGCCACGGCGTCTCGCCACCGCTTGACCAGTTCCCGGGGCACCTGCCCCGTCAGGCGCCGCGCCAGGCCCTCGGAACCGGCGTCCAGCGCTTCCCGCAGCAGGGCCACCGCCAGGCGGGTGGCCAGCCGGGCACCGCGTTCGCTGCGGAAGCAGCGCGCGCTGCCGTGGCCGTCGGCGACGGCGACGATCCGTGCGCCCTCCGGCTCGTCGATGGCCAGGGAGTCCTGGTTGGGCTGCCCGCGCCGCAGGTGCGAGGCGCCGGTCACGGTCTGGCCTCCGGCCGTCCAGAACGGCGCCATCCGGGTGCTCACGGGGCTACCAGACGTCCGCGGCGGACGCGGGCGCCGCCACGGGGGTGGGGACCGCGATGTTGCCCACCTGCACCTCCGAATCGGCCGCCTGGCTGCTGGGACTGGACGCCTGCGTGAGCACCACGGTGGACACCCAGCGGATGGCGTTGACCAGCGCGTCGGGGTTGTTGGCGTCGATGGGCTTGAGCTCCGCGTGTCCCATGAACTTCTGCAGCAGGACGCGGTTGGCGTCGCTGCCGATGGCGATGGCCACGCGCACGGCCTTGGTGCCCCACGGCTCCGCCATCAGCTTGCGCAGCCCGCCGTCAAAGTCGTCGGTGGGCTGGCCGTCGCTCAGCAGCACCAGCACGGGCGGGAGCGCGCGGTCCGTCATGGGCGGAACGCGCAGCTGCTCCGCCACCAGCGAGAGCGCGCGCCCCATGTCGGTCACGCCGCTGGCCTTGAGCTCGTGCTCGCCCCAGCGAAAGTCCTCCACGGGGGTGGGCGTGCCCACGTGCCACTGGGCGCCGCTGGAAAAGGTGACGGTCCGCAGCAGCAGCTGCGCGTTCGGGTTCTCCGCCGCCACGCTGCGCATGAGCGGCAGCGCCTCCTGGATCGCGTGGTTCACGGTCTGGATCTTGTCTCCGCTCATGGAGCTGGAGCAGTCGCAGATCCAGATGAAGTGCAGCGGACGCCGCGCGAGCTCCCCGCCAGGTCGATTGGACACGAGCGCCTTCCCTGTGGCGAATGTGAGGACATTGTGCCGGAAGCGTGACTTGGAGCCCGTCGGCGCCTCCGGGCGACGGCTCTGGAGCATTCGTCGGACGCAGCCCCGTCTTTTCTCCCCGTGCTCCAGGCGCGGCGCGGGCGCGCGGCACCGGGCTCACGCGGAGTCGCGGAGTACCCGATCGTTCGGAGGGACGAGCGCTTCCGTGACCCCGGACGCCTTCGTTGCGCTGTGGGGGCAACTTGTGTTTGCCGCGGGTGGCGTCTATTCTCACCGGCGCAGAATCGCTTCTCCCAACGCTTTCGGTCCGCATCGCCCGCGGCATTCCCGGAACTTTCCAGATGATGATGACAGTCCGCCGCTTCGTTCGGCCGCGCGCGCTGGCGTACGCGCTGCTGCTGGCCGCGCTCCCCGCCCGCGCCCAGGAGTTTCGTCCGGCCGCGACGTTCGTGCAGATCAACGACGTCTACCGCATCGACGCGGTGGAGAACGGCGCCGCGGGCGGCATCGGGCGCGTGGTGACGGTGGCGGAGCGCGCGCGGCGGTCGACCGGCGCTCCGGTGCGGGTGCTGCACGCGGGCGACTTCATCGCCCCGTCCCTGGAAAGCCGGTACTTCGAGGGGCAGCAGATGATCGACGCGCTGAACTTTCTGAGCGCGCGCGCGCCGGTGATCGCGGTGCCGGGGAACCACGAGTTCGACGAGCGGCGGCCGGGAATGCTGGCCAACGCCATCAAGGCGTCGCGCTTTTCCTGGCTGGCGAACAACGTCCGCCTGAACACGGGCGACGCGGAGGCCGACCGGCGCCTGGGGGCGGACACGGTGATCGAGTCCGGGGGAATGCGGATCGGCATCTTCACCCTGACCTTCCTGGACTCGCCCCGCGACTACGCCACGTGGGACACGGCGTTCGTGGCCATCGCGGAGCGCTCCATCCAGGCGCTGGAGGCGCGGGGCGTGGACGCCATCGTGGGTCTTACGCACCTGGATCTCGCCGTCGACCAGCGGATCGCGGCGCTGCGAGCCACCCACCCGAAGCTGATGTGGATCGCGGGCGGGCACGAGCACTTCCTCATCCACCACCCGCTCACGGACAGCACGGCCGCCATCACCAAGGGCGACAGCAACGCGCGGCGCATCTGGCAGGTGGTGCTGGGGCGCAGGGGCGGACAGCCGGCGCTGCGGGCGGATTCGGTGGTGCTGGACGAATCCGTCGCCATCGACCCCACTTACGCGCGCGACGTGCAGGCGAAGTGGGCGGCGCAAATGCGGGAAAAGGTCCCCTTTTTCGACCAGGTGATCGGGCGGAGCTCGACGCGGATGGACGCGTCGGAAGAGGTGGTGCGCAACGAAGAGAGCGCGTGGGGCAACTGGCTGGCGGACCAGATGCGCATGGCGTTCCCCACGGTGCCGGCGGACATCGGCGTGCTGAACGGCGGCGCCATCCGCATCGACGACGTGATCACGGGCGAGATCCGCTGGGAGCACCTGGCGCGCACCTTCGGGTTCCCGACGCGCGTGGGGCTGGTCTGGCTGCGGGGGCGCGATTTGAAGGAGACGGTGCTGGAGCGCAGCGTGAGCGGCGGGCACGGCGAGGGCCGCTTTCTCCAGGTGTCCGGCCTCCGCTTCTCGTTCGACCGTTCGCGGCCGGTGAACCAGCGCGTGACGTCGGTCCAGATCCAGCGCGGCGATGCGTGGGAGCCGCTGGATGAGAACCGCGTGTACGTCGTCGCGGTGCCGGACTACCTGTTCAGCGGCGGCGACGGCTACATGTTCCACAACCGCGCGCTGCTGAGCGTGCCCCCCGGCGCCGACCTGCGGCTGATCGCCTTCGACGCGCTGTCGGCGGCGTACGCGCGCGGCGAGGCCATCGCGCCCGCCGTGGAGGGGCGCATCACGGAGGCCGGCGCGCGGCCGTAGTACAGGGCAGGAGCGAATGAATTCGCCGCTGGAAAGTCGCAACGTCCACGTGCGCGGACTGCACGGGCGAGATCACGGCGCCAGGCGGGCCACGCCCACGCGCGAGTAGGTTTCTCGGGCGCGCCAGAAACCGCGCGAAGGGCAGGTTCTGCGCGGCGCGCCCTCGAAATGACAGTTCCGCGTGGCGTACGACAGTCCAGCGGCGTACGGCAGTCCACGGGCCGTGCGACAATCCGGGGCGTATCCCACATCCACACGTTCCACCCGACACACCCCACCCGAAGGAGCCCTGCGTTGAGCGACGTATCCACCACCGCCCCGTTCGCGCCCAGCGAGCTGGTCGTGCTCTTTGGCGACAGGTTCGCGCCGGAGGCCGGGATGCTCACCTCCAAGGAGGAGATCCTGACCAGCGGCGTCAAAGTGAACTCCGAAAAGCTGATGAACGCCGCGATCAAGGCGGCGCTCTACGCGGTGCACCGCTCCGGTGCGGGCCGGCTGGAGACGCGCGCAGGGATGGCGCTGTTCGGGCTGAAGAAGACGCGGAAGCTGTTCCTGCTCCAGGGCACCGGCTCCGCCCATTTCCCCGCGGGATCGCTGGAGGCGTTTCTGCTGGAGGCGGTGGTGATGGAGCAGGAGGTGAAGGACGTGCTGAAGGCGTTCATCGGCGAGGAGACGTCCAACCCGCCGCAGCGCGCGCTGGCGCTCATCAAGCGCGGGATGTCGGAGCGCGGGCTGCTGGAGGCGGAGATGAAGAAGACGATGCTCTTTCTCACCACCATCGACTACGCGCTCCCGGCGGCGACCCGCATGGCCGCTGAGGCACAGGGGATCGCTGAAGCGCAGCAGCTGCTGCGCGAGTTCGAACAGCGCGAGCCGGAACTGGACCAGGCGCTGCAGAAGGAGATCGATTCAGCGCGCGTGTTCATGACCAGCTCGAACGACTGATGGAGTGATGGACCGAGACGGACGGGACGGCCAACATCAACAGTCACACGAGGTAGAGAGCAGGATGAAGCAGTTTCTGATCGTCATCGGCATCGTGGGCGCCATCACGGCGGGGATCGTGATCTTCGTGCTCAAGGACAGCGCGGCGGACAGCAGGCGGCAGTCGGAGGAGGCGCCGGTGATCGGCTTCGTGGCCACGCCCGTGCGCTGGTGGGACGGCGACGAGAACCAGGAGGGCCACACGCTCACCTTCTCGTTCGTGGACAACAACAACGGCGTCCACGCGCAGACGATGGAGGAGATCACCTGGTACGATTCGCAGAAGAACTACAAGGTGTGCTACAACCCGCAGGATCCCGACGACTGGAAGCTCTACGCGTCGGATCACGTGTGCGGGAGTTGAAGTGCGGGAGTGAGATGATGTGAGACAGCCGGCCGTCCTTCCGATGGGGAGGGGCGGCCGGTTCGCTTTCCGGCCTCGCGCCAGAGCCCGCAACGACAGCGGAACGCCCCCAGACTGCGCGGGGCTTCAACTGCGTTTGACACTTCGTACCAATCCGCAATCCGCAATCTCCTGAGTCATCCAGACTGCGCGCACCCTGTATCATGGAAGGGCGCCCCCACCGCGACTGTCATTTCGAAGGAGGCGCCCGCGTGATCGCCGCCGGTGCAGGAAACCTGTGGCGCCGACTGAGAAATCTACTCACCCGTGCGGGTGACCCGTTTCTCGCTCTGCGCTCGCCCAGCGTTCCCTTCCGTCAGAAAGACGCCACTCGCAGCCTGCTCCTACGAATTACTCTGGCTCCGCCGCAGGATCTCGCCGAAAAGCCACGGGGAAATCAGGGCTGTTGTTCTGAATTGGACCCCTGGCCACCGATGCGCACGGCGGGTTCGGAGCCCGCGACGCGGAGGGCGGTGGGGCCGCCGGTGGGGTCGAGGTCGAAGGTGACGTTGACGCGCCGGGAGCTGGCGAGGTCGAAGGCGGCGAAGTCGGCGGCGCCCTGCCACGACAGCGGCACCGGGCCGGGAAACACCGGCACCGCCTGCGCCACGCCGGCGAAGGCGCCTTCGTCGGACATGGAGAGGAACGCGTCGCCGTCCCACGTCACGCGCACCACGGGGGCGTGGCGCTCGAAGACCAGGCGCACGTATGTGTCTTCGCCGGCACCTTCGAAGGGGCCGGGGGCGGTGTTCACCACTTCGGCGCGGCGGAACGCGCCCCAGCGGCCGCGCATCCACGCCCACGTGCGCTCCAGCCGCGGCCGCCACTGCGCCTCGGGCCGGTCCGCGATCCCGGTGATCGTCGCCCAGTCCTCCCGCGCGAGCGCGTCGAACAGGCGCGTGGCGCGCATACTGTCGGGCGCGTGGCGGCCGCGCAGGGTGTCGCCGGGATAAAGGATCCTGTCCGCGGCGTCCTGGCCGCACGGCTCCAGCAGCAGCCGGCCGGCTCCATCCACCGAGACGCGGAAGGCGCCGCCGCCCGGGAGCGCGTACGTGCCCGCGAAGCGCTCCGCCGTGGCGCGAGGGAGCGGGCGCGCGGCGGGCGGCATGGCCACCTCGCCGCCGAAGGCCAGGCGATCCAGCGCACGGCCCACGACGGCGCTCAACTCCTCGCGCACACGGGTGTTGGAGAGGACGACGATGGTCACGGAGTCCCGCGGATACACGCGGATCTGCGCGTTCCACCCCTCCGGAAGCAGGGTGCCGTCGTGCGAGGCCATCGTCCGCCCGCGCACGGTGCGCACCCCCCACCCGTACGCGTAGTTCTCCAGCGCGGGCGTCCACAGCTTGCGCCGCGCCTCCGTGGAAAGGACGGTGCCGGCGTCCAGCGCGCGCACCCAGCGGTACAGGTCGCCCGTGGTGGTCACCACGCCGGTGCCGCCCAGCTCGGCCCAGCCGTACGGCCGGTGATGCGCCAGCCACGGATCCCCCTGCCGCAGCGCGCCGTTCATCGCCACGGGCCAGGAGGACGGCGGGCCAAAGGGGGCGTCCGTCACCAGCGAGGTGCGCGTCATCCCCGCCGGGCGAAAGATGGCGTCGCGCATGTACGCGGCGAACGGCCGCCCGCTCGCGATCTCCACCACGGCCGCGAGCAGGCTGTATCCCGCGTTGGAATACGCGTACCGCTCGCCCGGCGCCCACCGCGCGGGAGCGGCCAGCGTGGCGGCGACGAACGCGGCGCGGTCCAGCGACTCGGCGCCGGCGGGGTCGCGCAGGCCGGAGGTGTGCGTCAGCAGGTGATGCAGGGTGATGCCGCGCTTTTCCCGCGGCACCGCGCGCAGCCACCGGCCAATGGAATCCGCCGTAGACAGCCGCCCCTCCATCTCCAGCCGCAGGATGGCGGCGGCGGTAAAGCCCTTGGAGAGCGAGGCGACGTAGAAGGGCATCGCGGTGTCCACCGGCACGGCGGCATCCGCATCGGCCCAGCCGTACGCGCGGTGCAGCACCACCTCGCCGCGGCGCGCCACGAGCACCGATCCGCCGAACCCCGCCTCCGCCGCGCGCGACAGGTACTCGTTCATCGCCGCCGCCAATCCATCGGG
>DATABT010001026.1:0-5502 GCA_036259455.1 Longimicrobium sp.
CGGCGCCAGCCCGGCCGGCGAATCGCGCACGTAATCGCCCACGCCCGTCTCCGTCACGATGGGCTCGCCCCCGCTGGAGTACGGATAGGTGAGCCGCATCCGCTCGTCGAACATCGTGGCCGCGGGGTGGAACTCCACCAGGACGAAGCGGCCGCCCGGCGCCAGGATGCCGGCGATCCCGCGCGCCCACGCCTGCAGGTCCGAGATCCACGACACGACGCCGTACGACGAGAACGCGCGATCGAAGCGGCGCCCCTCGCGCGCGGCGGCGTCCATCCACGCGTACACGTCCGCGGGCTCGAACGTGGCCGCGATCCCGCTCTCCTCCGACAGCCGCCGCGCGAATTCGATGGCCGTGTCGCTGATGTCCACGCCCGTGACGCGCGCGCCCAGCCGCGCCAGGCTCAGCGTGTCCTGGCCGGAGTTGCACTGCAGGTGGACGAGCGTCTTTCCCGCGATCTCCCCCAGCAGCTCCAGCTCTTCGGGAAAGAGCGTGCTTCCGCCGGCACGCAGGAACGCGGCCTGGTTCGCCTTGTGGCTGTTGTGCGCCTGCGTGGCTGCGTTCCACGACAGGCGGTTGGCTTCGTGGATGTCGGTGCGGATCACTGCGTGAGCGGGTGACAAGGTGATAGCGCCCGCCGGCTTTCAGCCCGCCTTCGGGCGGCGGCCGATGACGAGTGGCTGATAGAACGCGCCGTCCAGCCGCCGCACCTCCGCGAAGCCGGCCTCCGTCATCAGCTCCATCAGCCGCGCGACGGGGAGGGCGTAGCAGGTGGCGCGCATCACCCGCGTCCGCGGGTCCGCCTCGCGGCGGTCCTCTACGACGTAGAGGCTGGTCTCGTACAGCGGCGGGTGCGGGTCCCAGACCTGGAACAGCACCCAGCGCGCACCCTCTTCCTCGTGCACGGGATACGGATGCATGCGCGCGGTCCGCAGGTCGATCGCCTCGTAGTCGCGGATGGAGATGAGGCAGGCGCCGCCCGGCGCCGTGCAGAGCAGGAACGCACGCAGCGCATGAAAGATGTCCTCGTCCGACAGCAGGTGCGGGAGCGAGTTGTCGGCGCAGAGCACCACGTCGAACGTGCGGCCGTCGTGCGCATCCCACACGTCGCGCATGTCCGCCACGTCCGCGTCGATCGCCACCCCGCGGTCCGCCGCCTCGTCACGCAGCCGCCGCACCGCACGGGCGGAGAGGTCGGACGCCGTCACGCCGTATCCCAGCGCCGCCAGCCCCAGCGCCTGCGTGCCGATGCCGCACGCCACGTCCAGCACCGTCCGCGCGCCCCCATCTCCCAGTTCCGCGCGGATCACCGCGTCCAGCGCCGCCGCCTGCCGCGCGATGCTCGCGTCCCAATCGGGAAAGATGAGGTGGTAGAACGGTGCGAGCGCGTCGTAGAAGTCTTCGGGGCCGGGCATAGCGGGGAAGGATAGGAGATGCGGATCATCCAAGGTGTCCGTCCGAGGCGCGGAGAGCAACCATTGCGCGAACCGCATCGGGCGCAGAGTGTATCCGACCGCGGAGCGAACGGCTCCGGACGACGGAACACGATGAGAAGACGATGATTCAGCTGACCGATGAGGCCCGCGCGCGGATCCAGGCCCTGGTAGACGCGGGGGCGGTGCGTGATCCCGCGCTGCGCATCACGCTGGCGGCCGGCGAGGACGGCGAGCTCCGCAGCCCCATGGAGCGCGAGTACGCCATCTCGCTGGTGGAGCGCGAGGACAAGCAGAAGACGGAGATCGCCATCAACCTGGACGGCATCCGGGTGCTGCTGAACCTGGACACCAGCACCCTGCTGAGCGGCGCCACCATCTCGTGGTCCGACGAGGACGGCGGCTTTCGCGTGGAGACGCCGCGTCCCAGGCGCGCGCCGGCAACGGTGACCAGCACCGGCGGCGCTGGTCTCTCCGGGCCGCTGGCGGAGCGCGTGCAGGCGGTGTTCGACGAGCTGGTGAACCCGCGCATCGCGGCGCACGGCGGCGCGGTGGAGCTGGTGGACGTGGCCGACGACGTGATCTACGTGCGGATGACGGGCGGCTGCCAGGGGTGCGCGGCGTCGGCGCTCACGCTGCGGCAGGGCATCGACCGCATGGTGCGCGAGGAGATCCCCGAGGTGCGCGACATCGTGGACCTGACCGACCACGAAGCCGGCGTGAACCCGTACTACTGAGCCGAATCCACTTCGGGATGACGAAGGAGGGCGATGGCACCAGCCGTCGCCCTCTCGTCTTCATGTGCGTGTCTGCGGTTCTGGCGCAGGCGCACTCACGCACCTGCGCACCAAAAAAAGCGCGGGGCGCGAGCCGAAGCCCGCACCCCGCTCACCCATCCCCACACCACCCCGTTCCGTCCACCAACTTCCCCCACCCCACCCGTCCTGCGACCTGCTCCCCGTCAGGTCGCCGCCGCGCGCGCCTGCACCGGCGTGGCCTGCCGGCAGTACGCCTCCAGCGCGTCGCTCCTTGCGTTTTCCCAGTCTTCCGGGATGGGCGACAGCCGGCGCTTTTCTTCCCCGTTCTCAAAGCACAGCCATCCGCCCTGAAGTCCGGGGGTCATCTTCTCCTCATCGCGGTCCACGGCGTACTGCGGAATTACGTTCCACACACGCCATGTCCCTCCCAGCGAATCGGTGAAGTTTCGTAGCGCCATGCTGCTGCTCCTCGGGTCCTTGCGTCGCGGCGCGGGCCACGCAGAGAGCGTGCCACCCTTCAGCCACAACCATTTCCCCGGCAACGGTTTAGGCCGAAGCGGCGCACTCACAGCCCGCGCCGGGCCCACGGCTCGTTGGCCTCGAGGCAGTCGATGAGCTCGATGTAGATGCGCCGCGCCGCCTCGGTGAACGTCTCGTCGTCCGCCTGCGCGAAGGGCGCCATCTCCGCGCGGATGCGCTCGGAAAGCGTTCCCGTCTCGATCACCCGCGCCACCAGGTCCAGGTACGGCGCCTCGTCCCTGCGCACCGCGCGCCGCGCGCCGGCCAGCAGGTGGCGCAGCACCGTCCGCGCATCCGCCTGTCCGTCATCCGCCCGGTCCACGTCCAGGTGCGGCGCCCGGACGCGCGCCGCGCTTCCCTCTCGGATGCAGGCGTGGAAGTCCTCCACCAGCACCGCGTGGTCCGGCAGCTCCACCCGCTCCGCCGCCACCCGCGACGTCAGGTGCCTGAGCGCGGAGCGTACGAAGACGGCCACCGCCACGTCCATCTTTACGCACTCCTGCGTGTCCAGCACCCGCACCTCCATCGCCCGCCGCGCAAAGCGCAGGATGGCGCCGCGGGTGTTGAAGAACTCGTGCCGGATGGCGCCCGTGTCCGGCAGCCGGTCCAGCGCCCGGTACATCGGGGCGAGAATGCGCCTGCGGTAGTCCCCGAAGCTCTCCACATACTCCGGCACCAGGTCCCCGCACGATTCCGGGATGCGCGCCTGGTGCTCCAGGATCCACGCGAGCCGCCCGTCCACCGCGGGCTGCAGCTCGCCGTCGTACATCGGGGAGCTGGCGGCCAGCGCGGGAAGGTAGGGGATGAGGAGCGCGGCGGCCGTGTGCATGGCCATCGCGTCCACCTCCCGCCCCAGCGGCAGGTTCAGGTGCGCGGCGTGAACGTTCATCCACCCGTGCGTGCGCACGTCGAAGAGCCGCGCGTAGGTGGTGTAGATGCGTAGCCCGGAGCGCGTCCACAGCTTCCCCTTCCGCGGATCGAACCAGGGGTGCATTCCCGTGGGCATCAGCCGCGCGCCGAACTCCGCGTGAAGAACGGCGCTGAAGCGCTGGATGCCCTCCGCCAGCATCGGCTCCGCGTCCGCCAGGCTGCGCAAGGGCTGCTGCGTCTTGATCTCGAACACGTGGTCCGCGATCTCGTTGCTGAATCCGACGGCGCCCAGGTCGACATCCGACGTCCCCCGCCCGGCCAGAACGCGGAACGCCGGCTCCACGAGAGAGACGACGTTCAGGTCGCGGTCCACCGTGGGGTACTCCAGCTCCATCCCCGCCACCTCGAACGGCCTGTAGTGCCGCTGGTCGCCGCCGCGCGCCCCGCTCCCCGCCGCGATGGGCTTGCGGGCGCGTTCCAGCAGCCGCGCGTCCGCCGTCTCGTCGTCCGCGGGCTCCTCCTCCGCCGGCCCCTGCTCGATGCGCCTCACGAAGAACTCCACCAGGTCCTCGTAGATCGCCGCGCCGTCCGCGGCGTCGTCGTAGCCCACGTCCAGGTTGGGATTGTCGTTGATCTCGATCACCACCGGCCCGTCCGCGGTTTCTTTCAAGTCCACGCCGTACAGCCCGTCGCCGATGAGCTTCGCCGCGCGGACGGCCATCTCCACCACCGCGGAGGGCGCGGCGTCGCGGGGCACGGCCTCCACCCGCCCGTACCGCTCCTTTCCGCCGCTGGACTCCGCGCGGATCTGCCAGTGCCCGCGCGCCATGTGGTACCTGCAGGCAAAGAGCGGCCGCCCGTCCAGCACGGTGATGCGCCAGTCGTAGTCCGTGGGCAGGAACTCCTGGGCGATGATGAGCGGCGAGCGGCGGAACATGTCGTCTGCGTGGCGGCGGAACTCGTCCCGCGAGCCCACCTTGTGGACGGCGGACGAGAAGGAGCCGTCGGGGAGCTTGATGACCAGCGGCACCCCCAGCCCCGCCACCTCGTCCCACGGCGTGTGGCGGGTGACGATGCGCGTGCGCGGCGTGGGGATGCCCTCGCGGCGCAGCAGCTCGTCGAGGAACACCTTGTTGCCGCAGCGGATGATGGACTGCGAGTCGTCCACCACCGGCATTCCCAGCGCCTCCGCCCGCAGCGCGAACTGAAAGGCGGGCTCGCTGACGCCGGTGAGGGCGCGGATGAAGAGCGCGTCGTACTCCGGCAGCTTGTGCAGCTCGTCCAGTCCGATGCGGCGGACGTGCACGTTCAGCCGCTGGGCGATGCGCTCCAGCCGGTCCAGCGTCTCCGGACTCGACGGGCTGAAGACGTCGTCCGGATCCACGAGGACGGCGATGGAGGCGCGCCGCTCCTCCCGCGGCGCCTCCCTGCCGCGCCGGACGATGCGCCTGTGGTCCGCCAGCGCCTCGCAGAGCCGCGCGCGGTCCTCCTCCCCCAGCCGGTGCGGCGACACGGGCACCACGGCGGTCACCTTCCACTCGCCCTCCTCGCGCACCAGCTGCAGCCGGAGGACGGGCGCCGGCCACTCCCGGTAGACGGCCAGCGCGGTGTTGCGGAAGCGCGCGTCCCCCGCGCTCCCCAGGTAGACGAGCGTCTCGGCCGCCTCGCCCTCCGCCGCCGGGCGGCAGGTCCATCCCCCCTCCTCCTGCACGCGAACGATGGGGACGGGGAACGCGCGCGGCGCCTCGTCCTCCTCCCCCTCCTCGTCCACGGGCGCCGGCGAGCGCGCGGCGGACCGGCGGCGCGCCTTCATTTCCTCCGGATCCACGGTGGAGACGCCCGCCTCCTGCAGCGCGCGGAAGAGCCCGTACGCGTCACCGAACGCCTCGCTCACGTCCACGCTGGGGATGGGAAGCTGCCC
>DATABT010001027.1:0-13156 GCA_036259455.1 Longimicrobium sp.
CCGCGAGCCGCGAGGAACGAGCGGCGAAGACGGCGGGGAGGGGGCCCGTCAGACCCCCGCGTGCGCCTCGCTGTCCAGGTGCACCATCTGCGCGGGCTGGTAGCGGTCGCCCGCCGCGGAGCCCGGCGGCACGGCCCGCTCGATGGCCGACAGGTCGTCCGCGTCCAGCGTGACCTGCAGCGCGCCCAGCGCCTCCGCCAGCCGGTCGCGGCGGCGCGCCCCCACCAGCGGCACGATCTCGTCGCCGCGCGCCAGCACCCACGCGATCGCGATCTGCGCCACCGACACCTCCCTCGCGTCCGCGACGCCGCGGAGCGCATCCACCAGCGCCAGGTTGTGCCGCAGGTTCTCGCCCTGAAAGCGCGGCAGGCAGGTGCGGAAGTCCGTCGCGCCCGTGCTCGTCCCGCCCGTCCAGCGCCCGCCCAGCAGCCCGCGCGAGAGCACGCCGTACGCGGTGACGCCCACGCCCAGCTCACGGCAGGCGGGAAGGATCTCGTCCTCCATTCCCCGCGAGATCAGCGAGTACTCGATCTGCAGGTCCACGATGGGATGTACGGCGTGCGCGCGGCGAATGGTCTCCGCGCCCGCCTCGGAGAGGCCCACGTGGCGCACGTATCCCGCCTGCACCATCTCCGCGATGGCGCCAACCGTGTCTTCGATGGGCACCGCGGGGTCCACGCGCGTCGGGCGGTAGATGTCCACGTAGTCCGTCCCCAGGCGACGCAGCGTGTAGGTGAGGAAGTTCTTCACCGCCGCGGGACGCGTGTCGATGCCCAGCCACTCCCCCGCCGGGCCGCGCATCGCCCCGAACTTGACGCTGATCAGCACGTCGTCGCGCCGGCGCCCCCGCAGCGCCTCGGCGATCAGCATCTCGTTGTGCCCCATCCCGTAGAAGTCGCCCGTGTCCAGCAGGTTGATGCCCGCGTCCAGCGCCGCGTGGATGGTGGCGATGCTTTCCGCGCGGTCCGCCGGCCCGTACAGGTCCGACATCCCCATGCACCCCAGCCCCAGCGCTCCCGTGCGCGGCCCCGTCTGCCCCAGCTGCCGAGTGATCATCGGTTCCCTCGTTCTCCATCGGTGAACGTCCCTTGTGAACGGGAGCAACGATCGCGATGTTTAGTATCCGATGTAAAGAAGGCACCCGAAAGTGCTATAGGTACCCGATGGAAACCATGAGCAGAGTCAACGAGATTTCACATGCCGTGGCCATCACGCCCGAGCAGGAGGTCCTGCTGCGCGAGGTGCTGGAGCGCGTGGCCGACAAGTGGACGCTGCTGGTGCTGAACGCGCTGGAGGAGGGCGGGGAGATGCGCTTCACCCGCCTGCGCGACGCGGTGGGGGGCGTGAGCCAGAAGATGCTGACCAAGACGCTGCGCCAGCTGGAGCGCGACGGCCTGGTGTCGCGCCGCGTCTACCCCGAGGTTCCGCCGCGCGTGGAGTACCGCCTTACGGAGCGCGGCGAGAGCCTGAACGAGGCGACGTGCGCGTTGTGGCTCTGGGTGGAGGCCAACATGGCCGACGTCCAGCAATCCCGCCGCGCGTACGATGCCTCTGCCGGGCACGCGGCGTCGGAAGGGGCGTAGTGGAAGCGTGCCCCGGGTCGCCTGCCTCGATGAATTCGCCCGGCGGAATGTGAGGATCGATTCAACCGGCCCGCCGCATCCGTGGTCGAACCTGATCGCCGCGGATCCTGCATCACCCGTGGGACCACCGCTCGTCGTTCGGCGGGCCGAAGAGATGGGCGCAGGCGTGCAGGAACTCGACCACGGCGACTGGCGTCTTCTCGCTTACCGGGCTCACGATGCGCGGCGGCTGGGTGCCGTCCCAGCCCTCTGGCGTGTCCTGCATCAGGTAAACGAGCAGAAGCCAGAAGCCGGTAATCGCTCGCCAGGCCCACCGGGAGCGGCGCGCCGGCGTCGCACGCGGTGCATTGGCGAGTGGCAGGACGCGGTCACGCTCGTCCGGCGTGCAGGGCCAGGCGCAGGCTGCCCGCGGGGGATCCCGGCCGAACCAGCTCACACCACCCGCTCCCCCGCCTTCCACACTCCCTCGAGGATGGGCGCGGCCAGGCGGTAGGGGATTTCGGCGGCGGATTGGGCGCGCCAGAGGACCAGGTCGCCCGGCGCGCCGGGGGCCAGGGTGCCGCGGCCGTCCGCCAGCTCCAGCGCGGCGGCGCCGCCGGCCGTGGCGGCCCTCAGGGACTCGGACGGGCTCATCCCCATGCGGCTGCAGGCGGCCGTGAGGATGAAGTGCATCGAGGGCGTGGGCGAGCTGCCGGGGTTGAAGTCCGTGGCCAGCGCGACCGTCGCTCCCGCGTCCAGCAGCGCGCGGCCGGGCGCCCACCGCGGCCGGCCCAGGAAGAAGAGCGTCGCCGGCAGCAGCGTGGCCACGGTGCGCGACCCCGCCAGGGCGGCGATGCCGGCCTCGCTGATGTCGCCCAGGTGGTCGGCACTGGCGGCGCCCAGCTCCGCCGCCAGCTCCGCGCCGCCGCTTCCCTCCAGCTCGTCGGCGTGCAGCTTGGGGCGCAGCCCGTGCGCCAGGCCCGCGCGCAGGATGCGCTCCGCCTCGTCGCGCCCGAACACGCCGGGCTCCATGAACACGTCGCAGAAGCGCGCCAATCCGGCTTCCGCCACGGCGGGGATCATCTCCTCCACCAGCAGGTCCACGTACGCCGCGCGGTCGTCGCGGTACTCCGGCGGCACCTCGTGGCCGCCCAGGAAGGTGGGGATGAGCTCGATGGGCTGCAGGTCGTTCAGGCGGCGGATGGCGCGCAGCGTCTTGAGCTCGGACTCCGTCGACAGGCCGTAGCCGCTCTTGACCTCCGCCGTCGTCGTGCCCCCGCGCAGCATCTCCTCCAGCCGCGGTAGCGCCATCTCCACCAGCTCGTCCTCGCCGCGCGCGCGCAGGTCGCGCACGGAGGCGTTGATGCCGCCGCCGCGCCGCGCGATCTCCATGTACGGCACGCCGGTGCAGCGCAGCGCGTATTCGTCCACCCGGTAGCGGCCGAAGACGGCGTGGGTGTGGCTGTCCACGAACCCCGGCGTGAGCACGCCTCCCGCGCAGTTCACCCGCTCCAGGTGCGGATGCTCGGCCAGCACGTCGTCCTGCGGCCCCAGGGCCTCAACGATGCCGTTGACCACCGCGACGGCGGCCCCGTGCAGGGTCGCCGCGGGATCGGCGCCCTCCGACGCGCGGGCGGGGCCGGTGCACACCGCGATTTCGGCGGCGTTGACGAAAACGGCGGAGCGGGGCAGGTCGGTCATTGGCGGAGTCTGGCATTCGTTTTTGGCGGAGTGCGGCGAGCGATGATTCTGCGCCGTCTGGTCCGCCGTCGTCAAACTCCAGCACGCCGTGCCAGGCGCGGCGATCGCCGATGGCGGCTTACCGCAGTGCCGTGCGAGCGGAGATGCAAGAACACCGGGCAGCAAGGGCTACCCATTGCTCTGGGCGTCGGGTGCTGCTACACGTCAACGTATCAGTAACTGTATGTCACTTTTTGCGAGGCGGGTCATGATGGTACCATCGGTCGATGCGGTGACGGTGGATGCGGTGGTCGGCGCGGCGCCGGCAATCGAACTCGCCTTGCAAACGGCGCTCTCCAGCACGCTCCAACGAGTGCAGGACGAGTCGGGCACCTCCAGCGCCCTCAACCTGTCCACCGGTCAGGTGGCGATTGGAACGGTGGATTCGCCTTTCACGTTCGCCGTGGCGGGAAATCCCGGCGCCATTCGCTGGCGCAGGTGCACTCGACGGGTGGCGAGGCGAGCATCGAGTTCAAGAGCGACGCCGGTGGCGTGGCCTTCCACATGGGCAGTAAGACTCTTGACGACGGCGACCGGTTCTTCCTCTGGCAGTCAGACGCAGTGGGTGGTGACCGCCTGTACATCAGCAAGAACGCCGTGACGGTGATCGGCGCCCTGGTAGCCGACTCGCTGGTGATCAACGGCTCCACCAGCGTCACGGGGATCCAGCCGGCGGCGAGTGCGCCGCCGGGGGCCAACCTGGAGACGCTGCTGGTGGACGTGAACACGGGCAAGCTGTACTACCAGTAGCCCCAGTCCGCGGCGCGACGGTCATTTGTGCCATCGCGCCGTGCCCCCGTGGGCAGCATACGGGGGAAGGCAAGAAGCCGCGGACGGCCTCGTCCGCGGCTTCTGCATTTGCGGTTCATCGGCGTGGGTGTAGCTCCACGAACCCGGCGTGAGCACCCGGCCCGCGCAGTTCACCCGCTCCAGGTGCGGATGCTCGGCCAGCACGTCCTCCTGCGGTCCCAGCGCCTCCACGATGCCGTTCACCACCGCGACGGCGGCCCCGCGCAAAATCGCGGCGGGTCGGCGCCCTCGGGAGGCGCGGGCGGGCCCGGTGCACACCGCGATCTCGGCGGCGTTGACGAAAGCGGCGGAGCGGGGCAGGCCGTTCATGGGCGCAGCCTGTTGTTTGTCGGCACGGCGTGAGGGTGGCCATTCTGCGCCGCGCGATCCCCTGCCGTCAAACCCGGCGATCGTGCGGCTCGATCGATCATCGCGGAAACGACGACAGCCGCGGAGGACCGAATGACCCTCCGCGGCTGCCGTTGCTCCTCGCTGCCTGGTAGGAAAGACCGTGGCCGGCTATTCCCTATTCCCTATTCCCTATTCCCTATTCCCTATTCCCTATTCCCTCCTACCGCCGGACCAGGCGCAGCGGCTGGCCCAGCCCGCTCACGGTCACGGCCGTGACGGCGCCGGATGCGTCGCGCTCGAACGTGAGGGTGCCCGCGTTCTCCAGGAAGAAGAAGGTGTCCGGCGCGCTGGGGCGCAGGGTGCGTCCCTCCCACCCGGCGGCGGGCACGGTGGCGCGCAGCACGCCGTCGTCCAGGCGAAGCTCGATGGTGAACGGGCGCTGCTCCTCCGCGGTGATGGGCCTGGCGTAGGTGCCCGCGTACGCCGCGAGCGCGGCCGGGTCCATTGCGATGGCGTCGCGCACGTTGGGGCGGGCGACGGGGATTCCGTACTCGCGGGCGATGGCGCGCAGCACCTCCATCGCCACCTGCTGGCCGTTCTCGCCGTTGGTCATGATCACCACGCCCCGCCCGCCGCGCGCCTGCGCCGAGACGAAGGCGCGAAAGCCCTCGTTGCTGCCGCCGTGCTGGAACGCCAGCGAGTCGCCCCGCCCGCTCAGGCCAAAGCCCAGCCCGTACGAGCCGGCCTGCGTCGTGAGCATCAGCCGCGCGGTTTCGGGCGTGATGACGCGGCCCGTCTCGCCGTCGTACGCGCGCTGCACGTCGATGAGCAGCCGCGCCAGGTCCGACGGCGTGGTCCACAGCCCCGCCGCCGCCTGCTCGGGATAGGTGTGGTGTTTTCCGGGGAGAGCGGTGCCGGCGCCGCTGTGCCCCGCGGCGGCGCTGCCGGCGCGGTCCGCGGGGAGCGGCTGCGCGTAGGTGCTGTGGATCATCCCCGCCGGCCGCAGCACCTGCTCGCGCATCAGCTCCGCGAACGGCTGGCCGGTGACGTCCGCCATCAGCAGCTGCGCGATGGTATAGCCGCCGCCGGAGTACCGCCAGCGGCTCCCCGGCACCGTGTCCACCCGCACCGGGCGCGTGTTGGCGGGCGCCTGGCCGTCCAGGATCTGCACCACCGTGGGCACCGTGTCGCCGGCCGCGTAGCCGGGAAAGCCGTGGACGGTGGTCCCCGCCGAGTGGCTCAGCAGCCGGCGCAGCGTGACCTTTTCCGTGGCGGTGAATTCGTTTTCCGGCACGCGCCACGAGGTGAGGCGCGCGTTCACGTCCTCGTCCAGCGAGAGCCGCCCCTGCTCCACCAGCCGCAGCGCCGCGATGGCCGCCACCGGCTTGCTGATGGACGCGGCCTGGAAGAGCGTCGCCGTGTCCGCGGCGATGCCGCTTCCGGCCTCCGCCTCGCCCCACGCGCGGGCCCACTCGATGCGGCCGTCGTTGATCACGGCCACGCTGACCGCGGGGACGCGGTAGTATTGCATCCGCTCCTGGAGGGTGAGCGGCGCCGGCGTCTCTCCCCGGACGACGTTGTGCGTGACGAGGCCGGATTCCACCCGGCGGATGCGCGCCTCCACCTCCGCGCCGGGGCCGGGCTGCGCGTGGATGACATCGGCGGAGGAAAGGAGCAGCGCCGCGGCCGTGAGGGCGGCGCGCAGCAGGTGTGGTGTCCGTCTATGTCTGGGCATGGAAATGAGATGGGCTGAATGGCGGCGCGCGTTTTCGTGATCTGGTCCGCGCGCCGGGTGCTTGCCGCTCCCCGCTACGGTGGATCGTACCCGTCTGTTTCAGCCACGGCGGGGGGATGATACCAGGTTCGCGAACATCGTGGGATCGGAGGGTGTCATCCAGAGTCACTCGGCGTACCCTGTCGGATGACGGTCGCTCGCGCCGCGGCTGTCATTTCGAAGGAGGCGCCCGCGTGATTGCTGCCGGCGCGGGAACCCTGGCGCCGACTGAGAAATTTACTCGCCCGGGCAGGTGCCGCGCCCCGCTCTACGGACTCGCCCGGGATCCCGTTCCATTCAGGGCGAGGGTGCTGCTAAACCCTCTCGTCGAGCGGATTGATTTCCTGAGGGAGCCGCCGCACAAGTCCTTGTTGGTGCACGATGTACGGGGGCGACCGAAGGATCTCGCCCGCGATACCGGGACGCGGGCCCCTCGCAGGAAGGCGGCCTCCCAGCCGGCGCCGAGTAGATCCTTCGGTCGCGCCCAACCGACTGCAGCCAAAGGAGTTCTGCGAGGGCGCTCCCTCAGGAAGCCAACGCCTTGGCGGAGGCAACCCCGGGTTTGGCGGCGCCCTCGAGGGAGGCGCCGCGCTGACCCCGGCGTCCGGTCGCGAGCCATGTGCGGCGCAATCAGCCGGCCGGCGGAAGCCAGAGCGTGAAGGTGGAGCCGCGGCCGGCTTCGCTCTCCACCGTAAGGTCGCCGCCCAGCAGCCGGGCGATGCGCCGGCTGATCGCGAGCCCCACACCGGCACCCTGCTGCGCCTCCGGATCCAGCCGGGTGAACTCCTGAAAGATCTGCTCGCGCTTGTCCTCCGGAATGCCCCGCCCCGTGTCCGCCACGCTCAGGGCGATCCAGGCGCCGGGCCGCGGGCCCCCGGACGGCCGGATCTCCGCGTCCACGGTGACCTGTCCTTCCGGCGCGTACTTGACGGCGTTGGAGAGCAGGTTCGCCAGGATCTGCCGCAGCCGCGTGGGATCCGTATCGGCCCGCAGGCCCTCCGGCGCGCGGACGTCCAGGGCGAGTCCCACGGCCGTCGCCTGCGCCCGGAAGTCTTCCGTCACCTCCCGTGCGGCCTGCGCGACGTCGGTCGCGACGCACTCGATCTCGATCTGTCCCGCCTCGGCCCGGGCAAGCTCCAGCAGGTCGTTGATCAGGCGGAGCGCGGTGCGGATGGACCGGCGGATCCGGTGGATGCTGTTCCTCTGCCTGTCGGACAGGTCGCCGAGAATCCCTTCCTCCAGCAGCTGCGCGTGCCCGTCCGCCGCGCCCAGCGGGTTCTTTACGTCGTGGCTGAAGCCCCGCATCAGCCGGGTCCGGCTCTCGGTTACCCGCTCCAGCTCTTCGCGCCGCCGTTCGGCCTCGGCGCGCGCCTCCTGCTCGCTTTGCAGGAGCCGCTCGCGCTCGGCCGCGGCCTCGATCTCCTCGGTGATGTCCGTGTTGGTGCCGAACCATCTCACCACCTTTCCGCCCGCGTCCCGGATGGGGAGCGCGCGGGAGAGGAACCACCGGTACTCGCCGGTCCGGCTCCGGAGCGGGAACGTGTCCTCCCAGGGGGTACCGGTTTCGAACGCGTGCCGGATACGCTCGTCGACCCTGTCCACGTGGTCGGGGTGGTGGACCTTTCGCCAGCCCCATCCCTGCATTTCCTCCAGCGTGCTACCGGTGTACTCGTACCAGCGGTCGTTGTACCAGAAGATCCCGCCGCCGGCGTCCGCCATCCACGCGAGCTGGGGGATGCTGTTGCCGAGGGTCCGGAACCGCCGTTCGCTCTCCCGGAGCGCCTCTTCCGCCTGTTTTCTCTCCGTGATGTCGCGGGCAATCCCCGTAAAGTAGTGCCGTTCCTCACGCACGAACTCGCCCATGCTGATCTCCAGCGGGACGACCCGGCCGTCCTTGGTGAGCCCCGGCAGCTCGACGCCTTCCCAGGGGATGTTGCGCCGGCCCGTCTGCAGGTAGCGCCGCATTCCGGTGTGGTGGCGGGGGCGCTGGTCCCGGGGCATGAGCATGTCGAGAGGCCGGCCCAGGATCTCCGGGACCGTGTAGCCGAAGATCCGCTCCGCGGCGGGGTTGGCGAACTCGATGGTGCTCTCCTCGTCGACGACGAAGATGGCCATGGCGGCGTTCTCGGCCAGGGCGCGAAAGCGCGCCTCGCTCTCGCGGATCCGTTCCTCCGCGAGCCTGCGGCCGGTCACGTCGCGAAAGAACACCGAGAGCCCCTCGTTCGAGGGATACGCGCGGGCATCCACCCAGATGCCGATGGTGGGCGAATACGCCTCGAACTCCACGGTCGTCTGCTCCGCCATGGCCCGCTGGTACTCGCGCTGAAAGGTGGAGCCCACGGCGCCGGAGAACTCGTCCCACAGGCTGTGGCCCAGCAACTCCTCGCGGGGCCGCTTCATCAGGCGCTCGGCCTCGCGATTGACGTACGTGAAGCGCCACGAGCGGTCCACCGCGAAGAAGGCGTCGGTGATGCTCTCCAGGATCGTGGTGACCTGCTCCCGGGCCTCCCGCTCCCCCACCAGGAGCCGCTCGCGCTCCTCGTCGAGCCGCTTTCGCTCCGAGATGTCGGTCAGGGTCCCGAACCAGCCCACGATCTCGCCTGCTTCGTTGCGCTGCGGCACCGCCTGCCCCCAGAACCAGCAGTACTCCCCGGAAGCCCTGCGAAAGCGGTACTCGATGGAGTACGGCTCGCCCGTGCGCAGCGAGTGCCGCCACCGCGCAACCGTCCGCTCCCGGTCGTCGGGGTGAACGAAGCGCAGCCACCGGTCCCCCTCCGTCTCCTGCACCGTGGCGCCGGTGAACTCGTACCAGCGGCGGCTGAAGTAGCCGTGGTAGCCGTCCGGATCGGTGGTCCAGATGTGCTGCGGGATCATGTCCGCCAGCAGCCGGTACCGCTGCTCGCTCTCGCGGACGGCCTGCTCGGCGCGCTTGCGGCCGGTGATGTCACGAAGGTAGACCGACAGCAGCTCCGGAGACGGATAGACGCGAACCTCCACCCAGATGCCGAGGGGCGGGTAGAAGGTCTCGAACGCGGCGGTGGTCTGCTCCGCCATCGACCGGTGGTACTCCCGGTCGAAGATGGTTCCGACCGCCTCGGGAAACTCGTCCCACACCTTTTTGCCGATGAGCTCGTCCCGGCCCCGCTGGAGGATCTCCTCCGCCCGCCGGTTCACGTAGGTGAAGCGCGACTCGCGGTCCAGGGCATAGAACGCGTCGGTGATGCTCTCCAGAATGGACTCGATCTCCCTGCGGGCTTGCACCTCCTGCGCACGGGCCGCCGTCTCGCGGGTGAGCCGCAGGGCGGTTTCCTCGGCCTGCCTGCGCTCCGTCGTCTCCCGCTGCACCGAGGTCCACTGCACCACCCTGCCGCCGTCGTCCAGCACGGGCGCGATGCTGATCTCCACCCAGAACGGGCTTCCGTCCTTGCGGTAGTTCAGCAGCTCGGCGCGCACGGGCTCCCGCCGCTGCAGCGCGGCGCGGATCCGCCGGGTCGCCTGGGGGTCCGTACCCGCGCCCTGCAGCATGCGCGGCGTCCTGCCGATCACCTCCTCCGGCGCATACCCCGTCATGCGCGTGAACGCGTCGTTGACGTAGACGATGCGGTGGCCCGCACCCTCCAGCGCCTCCGGCTCCGTGACCACCACCGCGTCGTTGGCCGTGGTCACCACGGATTCCAGGATCCTCAGCCGGCTCCCCGAGCGCACCTGTTCGGTGACGTCCTCCACCCGGTGGATGATGTAGATCAGGTTGCCGGTCTCGTCCAGGACGGGCGAGTTGAGCGGATCCCAGTATCGTTCCTCGAACCCGCCGCCGGGGGTGCGGATGTCGTACTTCTGCAGCGCCATGCGGTGCGGCTTCCGCGTCCGCAGCACCTCGTGGAGCGACGCCTGCAGGTTGCGGACGCCCGTCGCGGCGGGATCGGAGGGATTGTCCGGAAAGACCTCGAACAGGGGGCGGCCGATGATGTCCTCGCGGCGGGTCATCGTCACCCGCAGGCGGGCTTCGTTTGCCGCGACCATGGTAAAGCGTGGCGGATCGGGCGCCAGCAGGAGGTAGGCGTCGGGCGCGGCCTCGAACACCGCCCAGAAGTTGGCGGAGGGAGCCGCGGGGTGCTGTTCCTGGTTGCTGTGCTGCGCGGACGTGAGAGCAGCCGCGGGGGTTGGATCGGAGGTACCTGGATTCGCCATCTGACTTCCTCTTCGGGACCAGCCGGGAGCACGTCGGGGGTGGCCGGCGCCCCGCGTCAGGTCGGCGAAGAGTGCCCCCGGCGCCGCGGCCTGTCGCGCGGCAACATCCGCACCGTGTCTCCGCCAGGGCGTGATGAGCACGCGGACGAGCGCCGCCGCGGCAGACGGGGAGACCGGTTTGCCACGGCAGCCATGCCATCGCGGCCCGGGCTGCGAAGTACAAAGCGCGCAAGCCCCGCCGGACTCATCCCGGCGGGGCTGCCCCGTTCCACGTCCGGCGCTCAGTTCTCCCGCATCCGTGCTCCCGCGAGGCAGGCGCGGACCCAGGCGGGCTCCACCTGGCGGCAGGCGGCGCGCACCGGCTCCGGGTCCGGGTGAGCCAGCGTGAGCCGCGCGCCGATCATCTCGTAGCAGCGCGGCTTGGCCTCGCCGGGCACCTGCCGGCAGAAGTCCATGCCCGGCTCGATGCGCCAGTCCAGGTCCGTGAAGTACTCCACACCGCCCATCAGGCAGTCGGTCGCGTGGGCAGGGTCGCCCTGCCGGCACGCCTCCATCATCCGGGGCACGTCCCCGCTGCTCACGCCCAGCATCTGCTTGCCGAACCCCTGGTAGCAGTCGCCCACGGCCCGGGCCGGGGCCGCGTCGCACCCGCGCAGCGCACGGGGGTAGTTGGGCCAGTTCAGCGACATCAGCACCATCGCCTGGTATGCCCAGCACGAGCGCTGGTGGCCCGCTTCCACCCCGCTGCACAGCTGCTGGCGCTCCATACGGGCGGCCACCTTGGCCATGGCGCGCCCGGCCCCGTCCTGCTTGTCCGCGGCGGAGAGGCTGCGCGTGGTGGCGTGATCCGCGTGGCCGTCCGCGCCGTGCGCGTGGCCGATGCCCGGTCCGTCGCCCACGTTGATGGACGTTGCCCCGATGGCGCGGATGGCGCGCTCCATGAAGATGCCGTCCTGGCACTCCCGCCGGGGCTGTTCCGGCTCCAGCCCATCGCAGACGGCGAGCGCCTGCCTGAAGTCGTCCGCGTGGTGCACCATCAGACCGTGCCCCAGTCCGTGCCAGCACTCCATCCGCTCGAAGCCGCGGACGCCCTGTCCCGCGCAGATGCTCCCCACGGACGCCCGGTCGATGGTTCCGCCCTGCAGAAAGTACCCTTCCAGCACGCCGTGAAAGCACCCCGACTGGAACCGCGGCGTGCACTCCCCCAGCACGGACAGGTCCTTGCGCTTTTCCATGGCGTACCGGCCGATGGCGTGCGCCAGCGGGTGCCCCTTCGCGCGGATCCAGGGGTCCTGCCCGGCGAGCCGCTCCAGGCTGTCCAGTGCCGCGCGCGGGCCCCGGTCTCGCGCCGTCAGGAACACGGACGCGACGTTCAGGTCGCGCTCCGTGACGCGCGTCCAGTCCACCCCGGGCTGCCCGTCCGCCTGCGCGCCGAGCGGCACTCCGGCGGCCAGGGTCATCAGCAATCCCGCGAGGGGGGCGCGTACGGCGTTGCACTTCATGATCGGCATCCTCCGCTCGGGCGTGTGGCTCCGGTGAGCGTGTTTCCTGATTTTACATCCGGAAATGATCGTGCAAAAGGGGAGGCGCGGTTCCGTCTCTGCGACTGCCCCAGACCCAACTGGACTGCAGCGCATCCAACGTCGCGTCCATGGCCCGGGACGGGTGCGTGCCCGGGCACGGCCCACAGTCCGGGACCACGTTCCGCAGCCGACGCACCACCTCCGACGCGCCGCGGCGGGAGGCGGTCAGGCTCACGGGATCAACTGGTTAAACACGACAGCCGCGGCCGATGCTCGCCCGCGGCTGTTTGATTCCTTGCCCCCTGCTCGCTCTCAGACGGCCTCCTGACCGTCCGCGTGGTGTCAGGCGTGGACCAGGCCCTTTGTCTCGGCCCAGGCGCTGGAGGCGGCGCGCGCGGTGCGCAGGTCGTCGGCAAACTCCAGCACGGCTTCGGCGACCTGCGGGTCCATCGAGAGCTCGTCGGCGCTGGTGCAGCGGTTGAGCTTGATGGTGGAGTGGGCCAGCGCCTCGAAGACGCCGAAGCGGTCCCATCAGCATCTCCAGCAGCCGCATGGGCGAGGCGGGGACGCCGGCATGGCTCGTCAGCCCCAGTTGTAAACCATAACGTGTTGCGTTATGGTTAGTGGATGATCCGGAGCTTCGCTGACCGCGAGACTGAACGTCTCTTCGCCCGTACGCCCGGCCGGCGGTTTCCGCCTGAGCTTCAGCGGGTCATGCTGCGCAAGCTTGTTCAACTGGATGCAGCCGAGCGCCTGGAGGATCTGCGCATTCCGCCGGGCAACCGCCTGGAGGCGCTGAAGGGCGACCGGAAGGGCCAGCACAGCATTCGCGTGAACGACCAGTGGCGCGTCTGCTTTCGGTGGGATGATGGAGACGCCTACGAGGTGGAGATTGTCGACTATCACTGAATCGAGGGGAGAGCCAGCCATGGCGAGGAGTTCCAAGCTGGCGCCCATCCATCCGGGCGAAGTCCTGATGGAGGATTTTCTCGTTCCGTTCGGTTTGACACAGTACCGGCTGGCGCAGGATCTGAGCGTGCCTCCGCGCCGCATCAACGAGATCGTCCATGGCAAGCGCGCGATCACGGCAGATACGGCGTTGCGGCTGGCGCGGTACTTCGGAACCACCGAGCGGTTTTGGCTCAATCTGCAGTCGCGGTATGATCTGGAGGTGGAGCGGGACCGGCTAGGTACGCGTCTGGAAGAGGAGGTGGCGGTCTTCGCATCGC
>DATABT010001028.1:0-9955 GCA_036259455.1 Longimicrobium sp.
CCCCCCCTCGCAGTTCCCGCCTTCGCCGTACGCCGCATGCAGAATCCCGCCTCTCCCAAGCCGCCACGGGACGAACCAATCGCCCCGCCGAGCTGCATCCATGCGCTGTTCGAGCGCGCGTCCGTGGCGCATCCGGAGCGCACCGCGCTCATTCAGAACGGCACCGCCGTCTCCTACGCGGCGCTGAACGCCCGCGCCAACCGCGTTGCCCACCGGGTGCGCGCGCTGGGCGTGGGGCCGGAGGTGCCCGTCGCCCTCTTTCTCCCCCGCGTTCCGGACCTCGTCGCCGCCATGCTGGGGGTGCTGAAGGCGGGCGGCGCGTACGTCCCGCTGGACCCCGCGTATCCGCCGGAGCGCGTGGGGGTGATGCTGGACGACACCCGCGCGCCCGTCGTCCTTACCCACTCCTCCGTCGCGGATCGTCTCCCGGCGCACGGGGGGGCGGTCGTGGTGGTGGATGCGGACCAGGCGATCGATTCCGCGCCGGTGGACGATCCGCATCCCCTCGCGGCGCCTGAGAACCTGGCGTACGTCATCTACACCAGCGGATCCACGGGACGGCCCAAGGGGGTGCTGATCGAGCACCGCACCGCGTCCGTCGTGCTGCACTGGCTGCGGGAGACGATCCCCCACGAGGAGCGGGCGTGCGCGCTGGGATCCACCTCCGTCTGCTTCGACGTGTCGATCGCGGAGGTGTTCGGCACGCTCTGCTGGGGCGGCACGCTGGTGCTGGTGCGCGACGCGCTCGCGCTGGCCGGCGTCCGCGAGCCCATCCGCCTGGCCAGCATGGTCCCCACGGCCGCGGCGGAGCTGCTGCGGCAGGGCGCCATCCCGCCCACCATCCGCACCCTCGCCCTGGGGGGCGAGCCGGTGCCGCGCGCGCTGGCGGACGCGCTGTACGGGGGAACGGCCGTGGAGCGCATCCTCAACCTCTACGGCCCCACGGAGGACACCACGTACTCCACCTGCGCCCTCATCCCCCGCGACCCGGCGCATCCCGTGACGGTGGGACGGCCGGTGAGCGGATCGGCGGTACGGGTGATCGAGCCGCACACGCTGCGGCCGGTGGAGGATGGCGCGGAGGGGGAGCTGATGATGGCGGGCGCCGGGGTGACGCGCGGTTACCTGGGCCGCCCCGCCCTCACCGCGGAGCGCTACCTCCCCGATCCGCTGTCGGAAGCGCGCGGCGCGCGGATGTACCGCACGGGCGACCTGGGGCGCCGCCGTCGGGACGGCGAGTACGACTGCCTGGGCCGCATCGACCGGCAGGTGAAGATCCGCGGCTTTCGCGTGGAGCCGGAGGAGGTGGAGGCCGCGCTCGCCGCGCATCCGGCCGTGCAGGAGGCGGCCGTCGCCGCGCGGGTGGACGGCGTGGGCGAGCCGCGGCTGGTGGCGTGGGTGGCGCCCGCGGGCCTCCGCGGCGCGGAACTGCGCGCCTTTCTGCGCCAGCGGCTGCCGGAGTACATGGTCCCCTCCGCCTTCGTCCCGCTGCAGGCGCTGCCCCGCACGCCCAACGGCAAGGTCGACCGCCTCTCCCTTCCCTCGCCGGAGGGGCTGGAGCGCGCGGAGGCGGACGGCTTCGCGGCGCCGCGCACGCCGGTGGAGGAGATTCTCTGCGGCATCTGGGCGAAGGTCCTGGGCGTGGTCCGCGTGGGCGTGCACGACGACTTCTTCGCGCTGGGCGGGCACTCCCTGCGCGCGGTGCAGATCGTGGCGCGGCTGCGGGACGCACTGGGGGTGGACCTGCCGCTCCCCGCCGTCTTCCAGGCCCCCACCGTCCACGCGCTGGCGGCGGAGGTGGAGCGGGCGATGGGCGGCGGACCGGCCCGCGCGGAGACCATCGAGCCGGTCGATCGCACGCGGCCGCTGCCGCTCTCGCCCGCGCAGGAGGCCGTCTGGTTCTTCGAACGCCTGTCGCCGGGGATGCGCTCCTACCAGTTCCAGGCAGCCGTGCGCATGCGCGGCGAGCTGAACGCGGAGGCCCTGCGCCGCGCGCTGGACGAGATCGTCCGCCGCCACGAGATCTTCCGTACCACGTTCGAGGAGATCGGCGGGCAACCGGCGCAGGTCGTCCGGCCGCCGTGGGCCGTGTCCCTTTCCGTCATCGACGCGCGGCGGAGGTCTGCCGGGGAAGTGGACGCGCGCTTCGCGGAGGAGTTCGCGCGGCCGTTCCACGCGGGCGCGCTGCCGCTGGCGCGGTGGACGCTCTTCCGCACGGGCGACCGCGAGCACGTGCTGCTGTGCGTGGAGCACCACCTGGTCCACGATGGCTGGTCGTTCGGCGTCTTTCTCCGCGACCTGACGGCCCTCTACGCCGCTTTTTCGCGCGGCGAGCCGTCGCCGCTGCCGGAGCCGGCGCTGCAGTTCGGCGACTTCGCGGTCTGGCAGCGGGCGTGGATGGAGAGCGAGGAGGCCGCGCGCGGGCTGGACTTCTGGCGGCGCAGGCTGGCCGGCGCGCCGCCGGTGCTGAACCTGCCGCTGGACTTCGTGCGCCCGGCGAAGATCTCCTTCGCCGGCCAGTCGCTGCACGTGCGGCTGGATCCGGAGGTGGCGCGCGCGGCGGACGCGTTCAGCCGGGCGCACGGCGTCACGCTCTACATGACGCTGCTGGCGGCCTTTCACGCGCTCATCCGCCGCTACACGGGGCAGGACGACTTCGTGCTGGGCGGCGGGTCGGCCGGGCGGCGGCTGCGGGAGTCGGAGGAGCTGATCGGGATGATCGTGAACGTCATCCCCCTGCGCGCGGACCTGCGCGGCGATCCCGACTTTCTCACCCTGGTCGAGCGGGTGCGGCGGACGGCGCTGGAGGCGTATCCGCACCAGGACGTCCCCTTCGCCAGCATCGTGGACGCGGTGCAGCCGGACCGCACGCTGGACCGCCTCCCCATCTTCCAGCACTCCTTCAACATGCACCACGCCCCGTACCCGGAGCTGCGGCTGCAGGGGCTGGAGCTGGAGGTGACGGAGGCGCTGGGGAACCAGACGGCCAAGTTCGACCTGCAGGTCATCGTCATCCCCCGCGCGCAGCAGAACGCGGCGGCCGGCGACGAGGTGACGATGATCTGGGAGTACGCCACCGACCTCTTCCGCCGCGAGACGGTGGAGCGGATGTGGGGCCACTACCAGCGCCTGCTCGCCTCGCTGCTGGCGGAGCCGGAGCGCCCCGTCGCCGCCGCGCGGATGATGGCGGAGGAGGAGCGGCGCCGGGTGGTGGACGAGTGGAACCGCACGGACGTCGGCTTCCCCCGCGACGCCACCATCCCCGCCCTGTTCGTGGAGCAGGCCGGGCGCACGCCGGACGCCCCCGCCGTGGAGTGGGATGGCCGGACGATGACGTACGGCGCGCTGGACGCCGAGTCGGACGCCGTCGCGCGGCGGCTGATCGCGCTTCGGCTGGGGCCGGAGGCGCGGATCGGGATCGCGATGGAGCGCGGGGCGGCGATGATGGCCGCCGTGCTCGGCGTGCTGAAGGCGGGCGGCGCGTACCTGCCGCTGGACGTCAGCTATCCCGCCGCGCGCCTGGCCTTCATGCTGGAGCACGGCCGCGTCGCCGCGCTCCTGGTGGCGGATGCGGTGCCGCCCGCGCTGGCGCACTTTGCCGGCCCCGTCCTCTCGATGGACGCGACCGGCGGATCGCGGGCCGAGGAGGCGGATCAGGATCTGGCGTTCGGATTCCAGGAGCCGGAGTCGCTGGCGTGCATCCTCTACACCTCCGGGAGCACGGGGACGCCCAAGGCCATCGGCATCACCCACCGCGGCGTGGTGCGGCTGGTGCGCGAGCCCAACTACGCGCCGCTCCCCGGCGAGCGCGTGGCGCAGGGGAGCACTCCCAACTTCGACGCCTTCACCTGGGAGACGTGGGCCGCGCTGCTGAACGGCGCCTGTTCCGTCGGCATCCCCCGCGACGACATGCTGTCGCCCGCGGCGCTGGCGCGGCGCATGCGCGAGGGGCGCATCGCCACGGTCTTTCTCACCACCGCGCTCTTTCACCAGGTGGCGCGCGAGGCGCCGGAGACCTTCGCGGGAATGCGTCAGGTGCTCTTCGGCGGCGAGGCGGCCGCCCCGGACGCGGTGCGCCGCGCGATGGAGCACACGCGCGCCATCAACGTCTACGGGCCCGCCGAGAACACCACGTATTCCACCTTCCAGGTCGTGGACTTCGTCCCGCCGCACGCGCCGTCCGTCCCCATCGGCAGGGCGGTGGCCAACAGCCGCGCGTACGTTCTGGACGAGCGGATGGAGCCCGTGCCCGTCGGCGTGCCGGGCGAGCTGTACGTGGACGGCCACGGGCTGGCGCGCGGCTACCTGGGCCGCCCGGGGCTCACCGCGGAGCGCTTCGTCCCCGACCCGTTCGGCGCGCCGGGATCGCGCCTCTACCGCACGGGCGACCTGGCGCGGTGGCTGCCGGCGGGCGTGCTGGAGTTCCTGGGCCGCGCGGACCAGCAGGTCAAGGTGCGCGGCTTCCGCATCGAGCCGGGGGAGATCGAGGCCGCGCTGCTGTCGGCGCCCGGCATCCGCGATGCCGTGGTCGTGGCGCGCGAGGACGCGTCCGGCGACCGCGCGCTGGCCGCGTACGTGGTCCCGCGCGAGGGGGACGCCGTCGACGCCGCCGCCCTGCGCGCGCGCCTGGCGAAGCGGCTGCCGGCGTACATGGTGCCGTCGTTCATCGTCCCCATGAACGCGCTGCCGCTGGCGCCCGGCGGCAAGGTGGACCGCCGCGCACTCCCCGAGCCGGCGCTGACGGCCGTCTCCATCGGCGGCGGCTACGTGGCGCCGGAGACGCCGGAGGAGCAGGCGATCGCCGCCGCGTGGAGCGAGGTGCTGGGCGTGGAGCGCGTGGGCGCGACGGACGGCTTCTTCTCGCTCGGCGGCCATTCGCTGCGCGCGGTACGCATCATCACCCGCATCGACGAGCTGCTGGGCGTGCGCCTTCCCGTCTCCGCGCTCTTCGACACGCCCACCGTGCGCGGCCTGGCGGAGCGCGTGGCGCTGGAGCGCGAGCGCGATCCGGCGCTGCAGAGCCGCCTGGACTGGCTGGAGTCGCTCTCCGAGGAAGAGGTGCTGGCGCTGCTGGAGGAATCGGAGGGCTGATCGTGAGCGGAGGATGATGCGCGCGAAGAGACTCCAAAGGCGCTGCATCGCTCCGGATGCTGGATGGCGGAATCTCGATCGTTTGCGTAAACACTCGCAAAGTTCGCCGCGGAGGTGCACGGGCGAGCGCGGGGGAGTTCCAAAACGTGCGGCAAGTGTGTTAGATTGGCCGCTCTCCCGCGCCGGGCGCGTCCACCGGCCGCGCTGCATCGGAATCCCGGATCAGCGGGCACGGCCCCGGACGCACGGGGCGGCGCCTTCTCCGTTCTGGCCGATCGAGCGTGAACGACACCCCCGCCGCGCCGGCGCGCGAGCCCCCGACGCGGGTGCTGGCCGAGATGCGCACCTTCTCGGTGATCTGGCTGGGCCAGCTGGTCTCGTCGCTGGGCTCGGGGCTCACCGGCTTTGCGCTCCCGGTGTGGATCTACCAGGAGACGGGTTCGGCGGAGGCGTTCGGCCTGCTCTTCTTTGCCGCCACCGTGCCGATGGTGCTGCTTTCGCCCATCGCCGGCGCGCTGGTGGACCGCTGGGACCGGCGGCGGGTGCTGCTGTGGAGCGACGCGCTCTCCGCGCTGATGACGCTGGGCATCGCCGCGCTGCTGTACACGGAGTCCTTCCGGCTCTGGCACCTGGTGCTGCTCTCCGGCCTGGGCTCTGCGGTGGGGACGTTCCAGGGCCCCGCGTTCAACGCGGCCGTGGCCATGCTGGTCCCGCAGCGCCACTTTGCCCGCGCGTCGGGGATGATGCAGACCAGCAACGCCGTCACCGGCATCCTCACGCCCCTGGTGGCTGGCGTGCTGGTGACGACGGTGGGGCTGTGGGGGGTGCTGGCCATCGACGTGGCGACGTTCCTGGTGGCCGTGGGCACGCTGGCCGCCGTGCGCGTTCCCAATCCGCCGCCGTCGCCCGCCCCGCGCCAGCACCTGCTGCGCGAGGCGCACGAGGGGTGGGTGTTCGTCCGCGAGCGGCCGGCGCTGCTGTACCTGCTCATCTACTTCCCCGTGATCAACCTGGGGCAGGGGATGGTGAACCCGCTGTTCAGCCCCATGGTGCTCTCCTTCGCCACGCCGGCGGAGCTGGGTGCCGTGATCTCCGTCTCCAGCGTGGGGATGCTGCTGGGGAGCCTGGCGCTGAGCGCGTGGGGCGGTCCGGCCCGCAAGGTGCGGGGGCTGGTGATGGGGCAGACGCTGTGCGCCCTCTGCCTGGTGGCGCTGGGGCTGGGCGCGTCGCTGTGGGTGGTGGGAACCGCGATGTTCCTGATGCTGCTGGTCTCGCCGCTTGCGCAGGGGAGCAGCCAGGCCATCTGGCTGGGAAAGACGCCGCCGCACATGATGGGACGCGTGTTCGCCATCCGGCGCATGCTGGCGCTCTCCACCATGCCGGTGGCCGCGCTGGCGTGCGGCCCGCTGGCGGACCGCGTGTTCAACCCGCTGCTGCTGCCCGGCGGTGCGCTGGAGCACAGCGTGGGCAGGATCGTGGGCGTGGGGCCGGGGCGGGGGATCGCCTTTCTCTTTGTCCTGATCGGCCTGTTCGTAATGGCGATGACGGCCCTGCTGTACCTGAGCCCGCGCGTGCGCCGGCTCGAAGACGAGATTCCCGACGCCGCCCCCGCGCGCCCCGCGGCGCAGGAGGTGGCGGCATCCGCGCCCGGGCCGCGGCCGGCGGCCGCGGGCGCCTGACCCGTTTTCACCCTTTCACACCGCGGAGCGATGAGCAACGAAGAGCGCGAAGATACCACCATCTACGAGGCGGTGGTGAACGACGAGGAGCAGTACTCCATCTGGCCCGCGGACCGCGAGCTCCCGCTGGGGTGGCGCAAGGCCGGCAAGAGCGGCCTCAAGCCCGAGGTGCTGGCGTGGATCGAGGAAGTGTGGACGGACATGCGTCCCAAGAGCCTCCGCGAGAAGATGGAAGCCGACGCCCGCGCCGCCGGCCAGCAGTCGTAATCGTCACAGTCACGTACCGCGCGCTCCCGGATTCCGGTCTTTCTCCGAGGCGGGAGGAACGGTGGACCGGGGCGCGCGGCATCTTCTCCCGGCGCGGTGCGCCGGGAGAGGCCGGAGCGCGCATGCTCCGGGCAAGACCTACCAACGGCGGCAGATCACCAATGTCGGACATTCAACCGGCGGGCGGGGAGCAGACGCCGCTGCGCACCATCGGCGTGGTCGGGGCCGGGGTGATGGGCGTGGGCGTGGCGCAGAACCTGGCGCAGACGGGGCACCGCGTGGTGCTGCTGGACCTGAACGACCAGGTGCTGGCCCACGCGCGCGCCGAGATCGAGAAGAACCTGCGCTTCCACGGCTTCTTCACGAAGCAGAAGGGCGGCCCGCCGCCCGCCGAGGTGATGGAGCGCATCACCTTCACCACCGACTACGCGCCCTTCGCGCAGGCCGACTTCGTGGTGGAAAACGCGACGGAGAAGGTGGCCGTCAAGCAGGGCATCTATCCCGTGCTGGACGAGGTCTGCCCGCCGCACGCCTGCTTCGCGGCCAACACCTCGTGCATCAGCATCACCCGTATCGGGGGATGGACGAGCCGCGCCGACCGGGTGCTGGGGATGCACTTCATGAACCCCGTCCCGCTCAAGCCGGTCGTGGAGACCATCCGCGGCTTCTACACCTCCCAGCAGACCATCGACACCGCGCTCCGCTTTTTGCGCCAGATGGGAAAGGAGGGAATCGTCGTCAACGACCTTCCCGGCTTCGTGAGCAACCGCGTGCTGATGCTCACCATCAACGAGGCGATCTGGGAGGTGATGGACGGCGTGGCTTCGGCCGAGGACGTGGACCGCATCTTCGTCACCTGCTTCGGGCACAGGATGGGGCCCATCGCCACCGGCGACCTGATCGGGCTGGATACCATCCTGTACTCGCTGGAAGTGCTGTACGAGAGCTACAACGACCCCAAGTTCCGCCCTTGCCCGCTGTTGCGGAAGATGGTGGACGCGGGGCTGCACGGCCGCAAGACGGGCCGCGGCTTTTTTGATTACGGCGTGCCCTCGGCGGAAGCCTCCGCCGCCGCGTAGAACGGCGGCATCAATTGCCCGCCCCGTGAGCGCATGGGGTACCGGGTACCGGGCACTGGAACCTTCTTCTCCTGAAGTGCCGATGGACAACAAGCAGCAGATCCGCGAGTTCGTCTCCCGCTTCGTGCGGGGCCACGAGCTGGCCGACGACGAGGACATCTTCGCCACCGGCTTCGTGAACTCCATGTTCGCCATGCAGCTGGTGAACTTCGTGGAGCAGACGTTCGGCATCACGGTGGAGAGCGACGACCTGGAGATCGACAACTTCCGCTCGATCGACGCCATCGCAGCGCTGGTGGAGCGCAAGCAGGGCGCCGCGGTCTGATCTTGGCGACCATGCTGGACGCCGCGCTCTCCGTGGACGCGCCCGCCGCGGACGACCGCCTGCGCACCGCCCTGGGCGCGGCGCAGGAGGCCGCGCGCCGCGGGTTCGCCGCCTGGGTGGACCGCGAGGTGGCCCCGTTCGCGGGCGGGTGGGACCGCGAGGGGCGCACCCCGCGCACCGTGGTGAAGAAGATGGCGGCGGAAGGCTACCTGGGCGCCGTCGTACCGGGTGAGCTTGGCGGGACGGGGATGGACGCCGTAACATTCGGCCTGCTGAATGAAGAGCTGGGCCGCGGCTGCTCCTCCCTCCGCTCGCTGCTGACGGTGCACTCCATGGCGTGCCACGCCATCGTCCGCTGGGGGAGCCGCGCGCAGAAGGAGGCGTGGCTGCCGCGGATGGCGCGCGGCGAGCTGATCGGCGCCTTCGGCCTCAGCGAGCCGAACGTCGGCAGCGACGCGGCCGCTATCGAGACGACGGCGGAGCTGGACGGCGACACGTACGTGCTGCGCGGCACGAAGAAGTGGACCACGTACGGCCAGATCGCCGACGCGCTCCTCTGCTTCGCCAGGGCGGACGGCAAGCCCGTCGCGTTCCTGATCGACCTCCACGTCCCGGGGGTGGCGGTGGCGCCGCTGGAGATCGCCGGTACGCGCGCCTCCATGCTGGCGGAGATCACCTTCGACGGCGCGCGCGTCCCGAAGGAGAACCGGCTGGCGGGTCCCGGCTTCGGCCTGGCGGTGGCGCTCTCCGTGCTGGAGCTGGGGCGGTACAGCGTCGCGTTCGGCAGCGTGGGGATCATCAAGGCCTGCCTTGACGCCGCCGCGGCGTACGCATCCAAGCGCGTGCAGGGCGGCTCCGTGATCGCGGAGCACCAGCTGGTGCAGGCGCAGCTGGCGGAGATGGCCACGGACTACCGTGCCGCGCGGCTGCTGTGCCTGCACGCCGGCTGGCTGCGCGACCAGGGCGATCCGCAGGGAGGGCGCGAGGTGTTCCACGCCAAGTACTTCGCCTCGCTCGCCGCCACCCGCGCCGCCGTCGCCGCCGTGCAGATCCACGGCGCCAACGGCCTGACGGACGCGTACCCCGTGGAGCGCTACCTGCGCGATTCGCGGGTGATGGAGATTATCGAGGGAAGCACGCAGATCCAGCAGATCACCCTCGGCCGCTGGGCCGCCGGGCTCGATTGACGGCGCCGCGCCTGTGCGGCTGAAGCCGCCGCGCCGCCGCGACAATGCGGAAAGCCACGCAAACTGCGCGGGGCTTCATCCGCGCGGGATCAACGCGGATGTCATCCTGAGTCATTCGGCGCTGCGCGCACCCTGTGGGATGAAAGTCACTCGCGCCTCGGCTGTCATTTCGAAGAAGGCGCCCGCACGACCTATGTCGTTGCAGGGAACCGTGGCGCCGACTGAGAAATCTGGAAGCATATAGTTTCCTTGACATCGTGGTCGAAAAAGAGCATGAGGCACCCAACCCCATCACCAGAAAGGGAGGTGCCCCATGCTCGTGCTGGA
>DATABT010001029.1:0-8358 GCA_036259455.1 Longimicrobium sp.
CGGAGTGCCCCGGCGTCCGCCGCGCCTGAATGGTGCACCCGAAACGCCCAAATTGCAAGCCCCGCGTGACCAACCGCGCGATGGACGGAACCATTTACGGCAGAACAGCTTCGGCGCGCACGCCCCGCCGCCCGTTCCGGACGGCCCGCCGCGCCGCGCAAGGCCGGTGAAGGCGGCTCCTCTCCCGCCGCAATCCGCGCGGCCGGAGCACGCGCTGCTCCTGGCCGTCGCGTCGAGCGCGCTCGCTCCGCGTGCCGGGCCGGCGCCGGAGCTCGCCGGGGTGAACTGGGATGCGTTCCTCGAGCTGGCGGTGCGCAACCGCCTCCTTCCCCACGCGCACCGGTCGCTCGAAGCGCGGGCGGACGTGCCGGAGACCGTCCGGTCCCGGCTGCGGGCGCGGTACGCGGAGAACGGCCGTGACGCGCTTCGCCGCGCGGCGGAGCTGCGGCGGCTGGTCGGCGGGATGGAGGGCGCGGGAGTGCGGGCGGTGGCGTACAAGGGACCCGCGCTGGCCGTCCGCGCGTACGGCCACCTGGCGATGCGAACGTACGCGGACCTGGATCTGCTCGTCGCGCCGGAGGACGTGGAGGCCGCGGGACGGGTGCTGCAGGACGCCGGATACGTTTCCGCGCACCGCCTTTCCCCCGCGCAGGAGGCCGTATTCCGCCGCGTGGACGGCGACTACCCCTATCATCATCCCCACACCGGCGCGCTGGTGGAGCTGCACTGCCACGTATCGTCCGCCCGCTTCTGCGTGCCCCTGCCCACGGCGGCGCTCATCGCCCGCGCCCGTCCCGTGACGATCGGCGGCGGCGAGGTGCCGGCGCCGGCGGACGACGACCTCTTTCTCTCCCTCTGCCTGCACGGCGCCAAGCACCGCTGGGCGCGGCTGGAGTGGCTCACCGCCGCCGCCGCGCTGGCGGTGCGCGCGGAGCCGGACCTGGAGGCCATCCTCCGCCGCGCATCGGCCATCGGCGCGAGGCGGACCGTTCTGCTCGCGCTCCTCCTCGCGCGCGACACACTGGGGCTGCCGCTGGCGGACGCCATCCATCGCGCCATCGCCGCGGATTCCGTCCTCCCCGCCCTTGCGGCGGAGGCGCGCGGGATGTGGTTCGACCCGCGCGCGGACGCGCACGACACGCGCGCCAACCTGCGCTTCAACTTCCGGCTCCGGGACGGCGCGGCGGACCGGGCCCGCTTCGCGGCGCACTGGCTGTTCACGCCCTCGCCGGAGGACTGGGCGTGGGCGCGGCTGCCGGACGCGCTGTCGCCGCTGTACCGCGCGCTGCGGCCGCTGCGGCTGGGGGTGCGCTACGGCCTGCGGAGGGGCGCGTGAAGGGGAACCCCACCCTCCGCTTCGCGCGCGTGGTCGCGCGGATGATGCCGCGCCGCTTCGCGCTGGCCGTCGTCCTCTCGCTCCTCTCCACGGCGGCGGAGGGCGCGGGCGTGCTGCTGCTGACGCAGCTGCTGGCCCTGGCGGGCGTGGGGACGCTGGCCGGCGCGGCGGGAGCCCTTCCCCGCGCCGTGCAGCGGGCCTTCGCCGCGGTGGACCTGCAGGCCACGCTGGGGCCGGTGCTGGTGATGTTCGTGGTGGTGGTGGTGAGCGTGGCCATGCTGCAGCGCGCCTCCACGCTGGTTTCCAACCGCATGGCGCTGGACGCGGCGCTGGCGTCGCGCATCCGCCTGTATCGGGCCATCGCCCGCGCACGCTGGCTCCCCCTGGCGCGGGCGCGCGGCTCGGACCTGCTCAATGCGCTCACGGGCGAGGCGGACCGCGTGGGGAACGCCGCCGCCCTCCTGCTTACCCTGCTGGTGCAGTCGCTCCTGGTGGCGGGGTACCTGGCGCTCGCGTTCCGCGTCGCCCCCGCGCTGACCGGCGTGGCGCTGGCGTGCGGCGTGGTGCTGCTGCTGACCCAGCGGCGCTACCGCCTGGCCGCGCGGCGCGCGGGGGCGGGGCTCAGCGAGGCGCGCGCGCAGGTGATGAACGCGGCCACGGAGCACCTGGGCGCGCTCAAGGTGGTCAAGAGCTACGGCGCGGAGGAGCGCAACGTCCGCATCTTCGCCGGCGCGTCGGAGCACTCGGGCGAGGTGCACTACCGCGCCTGGCGCAGCTACGCCGACGCCCGCGCCGCGTTCATGACGGGCACCGTCGCGCTCCTCGCCCTGGTGGCGTGGATGGCGCTGGAGGTGCTGGACGTCACCGGCGCCACGGTGCTCCTGCTCATCTTCCTCTTCTACCGCCTGGTCCCGCGGCTCTCCGGGCTGCAGAACGTCTACCAGCACCTCCTGCACGACCTTCCCGCGTGGGAGGCGATGGAGGCGCGGGTCACGGCGCTGGAGGCGGAGCACGAGGCGCTCGCGGGCGACGAGGACGCGCGCGTGGAGCTGGCGCGGTCCATCCGCTTCGACGCCGTCTCCTTCGCGTACGACGCGGAGCGCACCAACGCGGTGGACGGCCTCACGCTGGAGATCCCGGCGCGGCGGACGTCGGCCATCGTGGGCCCCTCCGGCGCGGGAAAGACGACCGTCGCGGACCTGGTGATGGGGCTGGTCTCCCCGCGCGCGGGGCGCGTCGAGGTGGACGGGCGCACGCTGGACGAGTCGTGGCTGCGGGCGTGGCGCGCGGGGATCGGGTACGTGGCCCAGGACACGCTTCTGTTCAACGACACCGTGTTCGCCAACCTGGTGTGGGCGCGGCCGGGCGCCACGGAAGAGGAGGTGTGGGATGCGCTGCGCCTGGCCGCGGCGGACGGCTTCGTGCGCGCGCTGCCGGAGGGGCTGGCGACCGAGGTGGGCGACCGCGGCGTGCGCCTTTCCGGCGGCGAGCGGCAGCGGCTGGCGCTGGCGCGCGCGCTCCTGCGCCGCCCCGCCCTGCTGATCCTGGACGAGGCGACCAGCGCGCTGGACGCGGAGAACGAACGCCGCATCCGCGACGCCATCGGGGCGCTGCACGGCCGCATCACCATCCTGATGATCACGCACCGCCTGCCCAGCGTGCGCGACGCGGACGTGGTGCACGTGATGGAGGCGGGGCGCCTGGTGGAGAGCGGCTCCTGGGCCGAGCTCGTCTCCCGCCCCGGCGGCCGCTTCCGGCGGCTATGGGCGAGCCAGGCGGGGGAGTCGGACCTTCGGGAGCCGGAGGCGGTGGGTGAGCGGGTGAAGAGCTGAACGGGTGAGGGGTGAACGGGTGAAGCGTGTTGCCGACCGTCGCGAAGACCCAGTCATCCTGAGTCATTCGGCGCTGCGCTCACCGTGTGGGATGAAAGTCGCTCGCCCCGCGGCTGTCATTTCGAAGGAGGCGCCGCGTGATCGCTGCCGGTGCAGGAACCGGTGGCGCCGACTGAGAAATCTACTCGCCCGGGCAGGTGCCGCGCCTCGCTCGACGGACCTCGTCGGGATTCCTTTCCATTCAGGGAGCGCCCGCGCGGAACCTCAAGTAGCGAAAGTATTTGCGGCGCGACCGAAGGACCTTGCCTGCTCGCCCGCCGGGCCACCGGGGGAGCACGGGGCCAGCCCCACGGCCCTGCTGGCGAGATGCAGGCACGTCGTGGACGGGCGCCTCCCCGAATCGAAAAGAAACGCTGGGACAGCGCGGAGCGAGGAACGGATCACCTGCCCGGGCGAGTAGATTTCTCAGTCGGCGCCACAGGTCCGTGCCCCGGCAGCGATCACGCGGGCGCCTCCTTCGAAATGACAGCCGCGGCACGAGTGCGTGGTGACGATCACGGATGATCGCGGCAAGGGGCACGCGGGAACGGTGCGGGCGATCTGGTCCGCGGCGCCGTCCCCGGCCGCGCCGCCGCCTGAACCCATGGACCGCCCATGACCGACCTTCTGACCCACCCCGCAGCGCCCCCCGGGGCGGCCGTGGACGACGACGCGGAGCAGATCGCCCGCGCCCGGCGGATCTTCGAGCTGCAGCGCGGCTCGCGGTGGCGCATCGCGCAGTCGGAGGCGGGGGAGCGCATCGCCCGGCTGAAGCGGCTGCGGACGTGCATCCTGCGCCACCGGCAGGCGCTGTACGCCGGGGTGTGGGCAGACTTCCGCAAGAGCGCGGCGGAGTTCGAGATCGCCGAGATGCAGGTGGTGCTCGGCGAGATCGCGCACACCATCAGGCACCTGCGCCGGTGGATGCGCCCCCGCCGCGTCCCCGCCCCGCCGCTGCTGACGGGCACGGTGAGCCGCGTGCGCTTCGAGCCGCGCGGGCAGGTGCTGATCCTGGCGCCGTGGAACTATCCCTTCCAGCTGCTGTTCGGCCCGCTGGTGGCCGCCGTGGCGGCGGGGAACGTGGCCATCCTGCGCCCGTCCGAGAAGGTGCCCGCGACCGCCGCCGCCATGGCCCGCATCGTCACCGACGCGTTCCCGGAAGACGAGGTGGCGCTGGTGGCCGGCGGCATTCCCGCGGCCGACGCGCTGCTGGAGCTGCCTTTCGACCACTTCTTCTTTACCGGCAGCACCGCCGTCGGCCGCAAGGTGATGCACGCCGCGGCGGAGCACCTGGCCACCGTCACGCTGGAACTGGGCGGCAAGTCGCCCGTGATCGTGGACCGCTCGGCGGACGTTGCGCAGGCGGCCGAGCGCATCGTCTGGGGCAAGTTCGTGAACGCCGGGCAGACGTGCGTGGCGCCCGACTACGTGCTGGTGCACGAGGCCGACGCCCCCGCCTTCCTGGCCGCCGCCCGCGCCACCGTCGCGCGCTTCTACGGCAGCGGCGAGGCGGCGCGGATGAGCGAGGACCTGGCGCGCATCGTGGACCGCCGCGCCTTCCGCCGCCTGGCGGACGCGCTCCATCAGACCCTCGCGGAGGGCGCGAAGGCGGAGACGGGCGGAGAGACGGACGAGGACGAGCGGTACATCGCGCCGACGGTGCTTTCCAACGTGCGCCGGGACGCGCCGGTGATGCGGGAGGAGATCTTCGGCCCCATCCTTCCCGTGCTGACGGTGCGCTCCACGGACGAGGCGCTGGCGTTCGTCAACGCGCGCCCCAAGCCGCTGGCGCTCTACCTCTTCAGCCGCGACCGGCGGACGACGGAGCGGGTGCTGCGCGGCACCACGGCGGGCGGAACCATCGTCAACCACGTCATCTGCCACCTGGCCAACCCCGACCTCCCCTTCGGCGGCGTGGGCGAAAGCGGCCAGGGCAGCTACCACGGCATCGCGGGGTTCCGCGCCTTCAGCCACGAACGCGCCGTGCTGCACGCGGGCAGGTGGAGCCTGGCGCCGCTCTACTATCCCCCGTACGGCCCGCGCATGCGCCGCATCGCCAGCCTCGTGTCGCGCTGGATGGAGCGATGGTGAACGGGCTGCGCATCCGCCCCGCCAGGGAGGCGGACGTGCCGCTGATCCTGCGCTTCATCCGCGAGCTGGCGGACTACGAGCGGCTGCTGCACGAGGTGGTGGCGACGGAGGACCGGCTGCGCGGGACGCTCTTCGGTGCGCGCCCCGCGGCGGAGGTGGTGATCGCGGAGGACGGGGACGGCGAGCCGCTGGGCTTCGCGCTCTTCTTCCACAACTACTCCACGTTCCTCGCGCAGCCGGGCATCTACCTGGAAGACCTGTACGTGCGCCCCGAGGCGCGCGGCCGCGGCGCCGGGCGCGCGCTGCTGGCGCACCTGGCGCGGCTGGCGAAGGAGCGCAACTGCGGGCGGCTGGAGTGGTGGGTGCTGGACTGGAACGAGTCCGCCATCCGCTTCTACCGCTCGCTGGGCGCGCAGCCCATGAGCGACTGGACCGTCTTTCGCCTCACCGGCGACGACCTGGCGCGGCTGGCGGATGAGGCGCAACATCTCCTGACGTGAGCTTGCGTTCACCATCACCCTTCTCCTGGCGTACTCCATGGGCTATCAGGTCTTTGTCAGCTACAGCGAGCCGGATCGAGAACTCGTTGACGCAATTCGCGAGGCCACGCGGTCTCTCGACATCACTGTCTACAGCTATGATCAGGATCCACAGCCGGGCGAGTCTCTGCGTGAGAAGCTGCTTTATCAAATCGAAGAGAGCGACGTAGTATTGGTGATCCTGACACACGCATCGGTCTCGTCTGCGGCTGTAAACCATGAAATCGGCATCGCGATCAAGGATGGTAAGCTCGTGATTCCGGTGGTCGAGAAGGGGGTTCGCACCGATCGATTTTCGTTCCTCGACGGAGTTGAACCCGTGATCCTGGACCGGAAGAATCCGCTTCAGACGCTCGCGCGGATTACGAACCGCCTTGCGAACCTGAAGAAGAAGAGTGATCGCGTGGAAATAGTGAGTGTTGCGCTGCTCGCGGGGATCGCTTGGTGGCTCACGAGGCCCGCTAGGGATGTATTGCGTCTGATCGGGTGAAGGTCTGGTTGAATTCTTTGCAACGTCCCGCATCCCCAAACGTCCATGATGCGCTTCCACACCCTGCTCGCCCTCGTCCTCGGGACGATCATCACGCCGCCACCGGCCTCGGCGCAGGAGGCGGATCTCGCGCTGGCGCACGTGACGATCGTGGACGTGGAGAGCGGCGCGCTGCACGCCGACCAGACGGTGCTCATCCACGGCGGCCGCATCGCGTGGACGGGGCCGGCGGCGCGGGCGCGCATCCCCGCGGGGGCGCGGGTGGTGGACGCGACAGGGAAGTACGCCATCCCCGGCCTGTGGGACATGCACGTGCACACCTCGCGAGAGGGGCGCGCGCTGCACTTCTGGCCGCAGTTCCTGGCGTACGGCGTCACCGGCGTGCGCGAGATGGGGAGCTACCTGGACTCGCTGCAGTACTGGCGGGCACGTGCGCGGCAGCCGGGCTCCGGCGCGCCGCGCATCATCTACTCCAGCCCCATGCTGGACGGCAACCCGCCCGCCTGGCGGCACGGCTACGGCGTGGCCGATTCCGCCGCCGCCGTCGCCGCGGTGGACACCATGGCCGCGCTGGGCTTCGACTTTCTGAAGGTATACGTCCGCCTGCCGCGGGACGCGTACTTCGCGATCGCGCGGCGTGCGCGGGAGCGGGGGATTCCCTTCGCCGGACACGTCCCCGGGACCGTGACTCCGCTGGAGGCGAGCGACGCCGGGCAGCGCAGCCTGGAGCACATCGACGAGCGCGTCTACCTGGCCTGCGTTCCCGATGGGCTCGCGCGGCTGGACGCGTACCTGGCCGCGCGCCAGGCCGGCGCCCCGGCGGACTCCGTGAACGCCGCGGAGGGCCGCGCGATCGATGCCCTGCTTACCGGCGCAAACCCGGAGAATTGCCGGCCGATGCTGGAGCGAATGGTGGCGAACGGCACGTGGATCACCCCCACGCTGGTGGTATCGCGCGGGCTGAATCCCACGCCGGAGATGATGGCGGACCCGCGAATTCGCTACGTGCCGCCCGGGCTGGCGCAGCGCTGGGCTTCCAGGCGGCGCTCCGGCGAAGAGGCGGACATCGATCGCCGGATCAACGCGCAGATGGAACGGATGGCGGGGCTGCTGCAGGCCGCGGGCGTCGGCATCCTGGCCGGGACGGACGCCAGCGACGAGGCATGGGTGTTCGCCGGCTCCGGGCTGCACGACGAACTGGCGCTGCTGGTGGATGCGGGATTGACCCCGCTGCAGGCCCTGCAGGCGGCGACACTGAACCCGGCGCGCTACCTGGGCGCCGCCGATTCCATGGGAACGGTGGCGGCGGGACGCGTGGCGGACCTGGTGCTGCTGGATGCGAACCCGCTGGACGACATCCGCAACTCGATGCGCATCTTCGCCGTGGTGCACGCCGGCCACCTGATCGGCGCCGCGGAGCGCGAGCGCCTGCTGCGGGTGGCCGAGCAGGAAGCCGCCCGCGCGAACATCGCCCCCCCCGCGCGCCAGGATTGACGCCGGGGCTCGCGGAGAACCGCTGAGCGCGCTGGTATACCAGACCGGAAAAAGGAACAGCGGTTTCCTGAGGGAGGCGCTTCGCGACAGTGGCCCGCTCACAGACCGTGGCGCCGACCGAAGGATCTCGACCGCGATACCGGAACACGGCCTCTGTGCACGAAGGCCGGGGTCCGAGGTCGCGCGGAGGAGATCCTTCGGTCGCGCCAGACGTATCGTGCACAGGCTGGATCCGTGCGGGCGCTCCCTCAGGAAACCAATTTCCAGATTCGGCAGAAACGGTCATCCTGAGGGCGGCACCGCTCGTGGCCTCCTGCCTCCACACACTCAGGCGCCGCCCGGGCGATTCAGTGGAGTCGGGTTCCGCGCGGGCGCTCCTTACGACAGACGCACGGGGATTCGGCCCCGTCCGCTCGGGAGCGTTTCTTCGGCATCGGCATCAGCAAGGCGAGCGCGACCAGCAGCACGGGGATGCCGAAGCGGACGACGCGCTGTCATCGTCAGGTCGGGCTGCAGCGCCTGCCATGCTCCGTACAG
>DATABT010001030.1:0-8216 GCA_036259455.1 Longimicrobium sp.
GAACAAGATCATCACCACCTCCGGCGGGGGGATGCTGGTCTCGGACGACGAGCCGCTCATCGCGCACGCCCGCAAGCTGGCCACGCAGGCCCGCGACCCCGCGCCGCACTACCAGCACTCGGAGATCGGGTACAACTACCGCCTCAGCAACGTGCTGGCGGCCATCGGGCGCGGGCAGCTGCGCGTGCTGCCGCAGCGGGTGGAGGCGCGCCGGGCCAACTTCGCGCACTACATGGAGCGGCTGGGGCGCCTGCCGGGGCTCCAGTTCATGCCCGAGGCGCCGTGGGGGCGCTGCACCCGCTGGCTCACCTGCATGACGGTGGACCCGGAGCAGTTCGGCACCGACCGCGAAACGCTGCGGCTGGCCCTGGAAGGCTCCAACATCGAGGCGCGGCCGGTGTGGAAGCCCATGCACCTGCAGCCCGTGTTCAAGGGGCTGGACGCCGTGGGCGGCGAGGTGGCGGAGGACCTGTTCGTCCGCGGCCTCTGCCTTCCCTCCGGCTCGGACCTCACGCAGGAGGAGCTGGACCGCGTGTGCGAGGTGATCGCCGCGCTCGCCGTCACGCCCCGCGCCGCCGCCCCCCGTGCCGAGGTCCGCCTGGGCGCCGCCTGATCGGCCGCAAGAAGCGTCACGCGAAAAGGCGGACGAAAGAGAGAGAAAGGACGCGGAGGATAACCGACCCTCCGCGTCCTCTCTTCTTCATCTGGATCCGCAAAAAGACCGGGCGTCATACCATTTCCCCGAGTCCACTGTGCACTCCGGGCGCGGTAATTCCCCGCAGAGTGCGCAGAGAAAAGAAGGAGTTCGCAGAGGAGGACGTAATTCTCCTCTGCAACTCTCTTTTCTACTCGCGCACCCTGCGTTGAATCTTTTCTTCCGTTCTGCACAGAAAACGGAGGAATCGGTATCATATCCCACCAATCCGGTAACAGCATGGGTTTTCACACGGAGAAATGAAGCAACGGAGGAACCGCATCTGGTCCGGCACCTCTCCGTTTCTCCGTGTGAGCAGTCCGTTCCGGGACTGGTCTGGTACCGCGATGATCTCCGAGGGAGGCCCAGCGCGGGCCCGTGCGTACGATGGAGTCGAAGTATCTCTCCGGCAGAACCGCGGGGCGGGCCCGAAGCACAGGCCGTAGCGGGCGTACGAACGGGAGGAAAAAAGAGAGGACGCGGATGAAAGCTCCATCCGCGTCCTCTCTGTTTTCTCCCGCGCCTCCCAGGCCTGGCGCGACGGAACGAGCGCGCTCAGGCGTCGCCGTAGCGGCCGTATCCGTAGCCGTAACCGTAGCCGTAGCCGTACCCGTAGTACTTGCCGGGGCCGCCCTCCACGTCGTTCAGGATCACGCCGCCCAGCGGCGCGCCCACCTGGTACACCTGAGCCACGGCGTGCCGCAGCGCCGCGCGGTCCGTGGCGCCGCTGCGGGCCACCAGCAGCGTGGCGTCGGCGGCGGTGCCCAGCACGGCCGCGTCCGTCACCAGGTTCAGCGGCGGCGCGTCGAAGATGATCATCTCGAACTCCTCGCGCAGCCGCGACACCAGGTCGCGCATGGCCCGGGAGCCCAGCATCTCCGCCGGGTTGGGCGGAAACACGCCCGCCGGCAGCACGTACAGCACCCGCGACGCGTCGTCGCCGCTGGGCACGGTGCGCACCGCCTCTTCCAGCGTCGCGCGCCCCAGCAGCACGTGCGTGAGCCCCGGCTCCGACTCGATGCCGAACAGCCCGTGCAGCAGGCCGCGGCGCAGGTCCGCGTCCACCAGCAGCGTCCTGGTTCCCTGCTGCGCCAGCGTGATGGCCAGGTTGGCCGACGACGTGCTCTTGCCGTCGCCCGGCATGGCGCTGGTCACCACCACCACCCGCGGCGTCTGCTCGATGCTGCTGAAGGTGATGTTGGTGCGCAGCACGCGGTACGCTTCCGACGCCGTGTTGCGCGGGTCCAGCCGCGTCACCAGCACGTCCTGCGGCGTCACCGTCGCGCCGGGGAAGGGGATGATGCGACCCAGCCCCCCGTGCTTGCCGTTCTTTCCGTTCCTGCCATTGCCGTTGGCCGCCGCCTCCATCAGGCGAATGCGCGGGATCATCCCCAGGATGGCCACGCCCGAGGTGGCCGTCTCCACGTCGTCGCGCGACCGCACCTTGGTGTCCAGCGCCTCGCGCACGAAGGCCAGGGCAATGCCCAGCAGCAGCCCCATCACCCCCGCTAGCGTGATGGTGCGCATGGGGCGCGGGTACACGGGAACCGAGGGCACCAGGGCGGGGTCGATCACCCGCACGTCGCCCGGCTCCACCGCCTCGCGGATCTGCGCCTCCTTCAGGCGCGTCTGCAGCAGCGTGTACAGCTCCGCGATCAGCTGCTGCTGGCGGCTGAGGCGGGCGAACTCCACCTCGCGCGAGGGGATGGTCTCCAGCTGGGCCCCGAACCGCGCCAGCGCGCTCTCGGCCGAGGCGATCTGGCTGTTGAGCCCCTCCATGTAGTTGCGGGCGATCTGGTACAGCTGCAGCTCCACCTCGGCGATGCGCGCGTCCAGCGCCCGCACGTTCTCCGCCGTCTCCGTACGCCGCACCAGCGCCGTGGACCGCTCGTTCTCCAGCGAGGTGAGCGTCTGCAGCATGTCCTGCACGGCGCGGTTGGACAGGAACACGGGAAACGACGCCAGCTGCCGGTAGGGCGAGGGCTCGTTGGCGCTGGTGCTCTGGTTCACCCGCGCCAGCAGGTTGGCCAGCCCCTCGCGCTCCGTGCGCAGCCGCTCGTGCTCCGCCTGCAGGTCCGCCAGCCGCCGCACCTGCTGCGAGGCCTCCTCGCTCAGCGACACCACCTGCTGCTCCTCGCGGAACCGCCGCAGCTCCTGCTCGGCGTCCTTGAGCTGCTGGTCGTAGGTGGCCACCTGGTCCTGCAGAAAGTCCACCGTGCTGCGCGCCTCGGTCTTGCTCCCCATCGCCTTGTAGCGCAGGAACTTGTCCGTGAGCGCGTTGGGCACCTCGGCCGCCAGCTCGCGGTCGGTGCTGCGGTAGGTGACCGTCACCACCTGCGCGTTCTGGATGGGGCGCGCCACGTTCAGGCCGCCGCGCACCATCGACACGCCGGCGCGAAAGGGAACGATGTCGAAGCGGATGCGGCTGGGGGTGCGGTCGCGCACCTCGGGGGCGAGCTGGATGACCGCCGCGCCCACCCGGAACTGGTCGCCCGGGCGGATCTCCTTCGGAAGCCGCACCCCGGCGGGCAGGTCCTCCACCTTGGGCTCGTAAACGCCGCCGCCGCGGTGCTGCAGGGTGAAGGCGCCGGCGGGAACGTCACGGGGAAGCGAGACCGGGCGCAGCACCTGCGAGCGGGGCACCTCCGGCTCCAGCAGCCGCAGCTGCAGCGCCAGCGAGTCCACCACCTGCTCGGCGATGCCGCGGCTGCGCAGCACGAACATCTCCGTCTCGATCTTTCCCGGCGAGCCGCCGCCCAGCGGGCCCAGCTGCCCCAGGATCTCCTGGCCGGCGTCGTTCAGGTCGATGCGCAGCACCGCGCCGCTCTCGTACACCGGCTGGCGGGTGCGCACGTACGCCGCCGCAAGGGCCACCGCCAGCAGCGTGACCCCCAGCACCAGCAGGCGGTTGCGCAGCAGCAGGTACCACAGGTCCCGGGGACGTAAGGGCCGTTCTTCCTCTTCACCCGAGAAAGGTCCGGCCGGTTGCGGCATCTTCATGATCCGTTCTGATAGGAAATCGTCGGGGCCCGCCCTAGTTGCGCACGAGCGCGATGACGATGCTGGTGGCGGAGAGGATCGCGCTCACGAGAAAGGTGCTGTTCCGGTCGAACCAGCTCCTGCGGTCCACGATGATCTGGTCGTTGGAGTGCACCTGCGCGGCGTCCAGCGTCTGCGCCACCCCCACGCGCTCCCGGATCACCTGGTTCTCGCGGACGATGCGCACCCGCCCCATGTCACCGTTGGAGGTGGCGCCCCCCGCCATGGCGATGGCGCCCGCCAGCGTGATCGTGGGGTCGATCAGGAACAGCCCCGGGCTGCGCACCTCGCCCAGCACGTGCACCCGCCGCAGCGGCGTGACGAGGATGGCCGGGTTGCGCAGGTGCACCCGGAACTCGCTCACCAGCGTGTCGCGCAGCTGGCGCAGGGGGATCCCCGTGACCCGCTTCTCGCCGATCAGCGGCAGCACCACGTCCCCGTCCTCGTCGATGGGATAGTCGCCGCTGATGTCGTCTTCCTGATAGATGTGCACCCGGATGATGTCGCCCGGGCCAAGGGTCATCGCCTGCGTTTCAACGGTCTGCGCGTGCGCGTTCCGCAGCGGCAGAACGAGCATCACCAGGGCCAGAAGGAGAATGCGCATCAGGATTGAAGCTTGGCGTCCGCCGGGGCGAGAAAGAAAACGTGGCCCAAGTATAGGTCATTCATGGACGCGCTACAACCCCGCCGGGTACGCGGATTGCTGGCGGCGCGCCGCCCCGCGCCTTCCGGCCCCCGTCCACCTTCCCCGTGGGGGATCGGGCCACGTCCCAGCCCGCATGAAAAGACGTCGCGCGGAGAACGGAAGGAGGTCGCGCGGAGGACGCGGAGGCAGGGTGAGTGGACGCGGAGCAGACGTCGTCGCCTCCCCGCGTGCCGTCTTCTCCTCCGCGCCTTCCGGCGCGATGCGTTTGCGGGCGATGAAGACGCGGCGCCCGGGTTGCCGCCCGCCGGGGGACGGTCTATCTTCTCCCGGTTTTTCCATTTCCGGCCCACAACGCACGCCCCGCCCCGAGGACGATGACGCAGGAGCCCGCAGTCGAGCAGCTGATCGCGCGCGGCAAGGAGGCGCTGGCGCGCAACCAGTACCTGGCCGCGCTGGACGACCTGCAGGCCGCCGCCGCCCGCCGGCCGGAGTTCGCCGACGTGCAGAACCTTACCGGCGTCTGCCTGTCCATGCTGGGGCGGCCGGAAGAGGCGCTGGCCGCCTTCACCCGCGCGTCGGAGCTGAACCCCGGGTACGTGGAGGCGCACCTGAACCGCGCCATCACCCTGAACGACCTGGGGCGGCTGGACGAGGCGCGCGCCGCCTTTGCCCGCGCGGCCGAGGCGGACGAGGAAAAGGGCGGGGGAGGGCGGTTCTCCTCCGCCGCGGCGGCGCGGCTGGCCAACCTCCATGCCGAACTGGCGGACACCTACGAGCAGGCCGGCGCGCCGGAAGAGGCGGTGGAGCAGTACCGCCGCGCCGTGGAGCTGCGGCCGAAGTTCCTGGACATCCGCACCCGCCTGGCGCGCGCCCTGAGCGAGCAGGGGCGGCACGACGAGGCGCGCGCGGAGCTGCGGGCGGTGCTGGACCACAACCCCGGCTTCGTGCAGGCCCGCGCCAACCTGGGGCTGGCCCTGTTCCGCGCCGGCGAGCTGGACGCGGCGGAGGCCGAGTGGCGCCGCTGCCTGGCGCAGCAGCCGGGGAGCGCCCAGGTCTCCGCCTACCTGGGAATGCTGGAGCGGCGCCGCGCCGAAGGGGCGTCCGCCTGACTTTTTCGACCGGTCGAACCTGCGGGCCGACCGCGGGTACATGCAGCCCATGACCAATCCCAGACCTTTCCGCAGGGCCGCGCTCGCCCTCCTCGTGGCCGCGGCCCTTCCCGGCTGTGCCCTGTTCCGCACCCCCCCGCCGCTGACCGTGGAGTCGGCGTACACGCAGGGGATGGAGGCCTTCAACGCCGGCCGGTACGGCCGCGCCGCCGAGCTGCTGGGGCAGTTCGTCCCCAACGCCGCGGCCGACCCGCGGCTCAAGGGCGCGCTCATGGCCCTGGGGCGCGCGCACCTGGAGACGAGGGACTATATCAGCGCCACCGCCAGCTTTCTGCGCGTGGCCACCGAGTTCCCCCGCGACCCCGAGGCCGCCGACGCGCGCTTCGGCCTGTGCGACGCGTACCACCGCCTGTCTCCCCGTCCGCAGCTGGACCCGGAGTACACCCACGCCGCCATCACCTACTGCGAGTCGTTCGCCTCCATCTACCCGGGGACGGAGCAGGCGCGGCAGGCGCAGCAGTGGGTGGCCGAGATGCGCGGCAAGCTGGCGGAGAAGGCGTACCAGAACGGCTTCTTCTACTTCCGCCGCGGCCTGTACGACGCCGCCGTCGTCTACTTCAACGACGTGCTGGCCCAGTTCCCCGAGTCGTCGTCCGCCGCGCCGGCGCTGGCCCGGCTGGTGGAGGCGTACGGCCGCATGGGGTACCGCGAGGAAGAGGCGGCCGCCCGCGCGCGGCTGCTGCGCGACTACCCGCAGAGCGCCGAGGCGCGCAACCTGGCAGCCGCCCCGGCCGATTCGGCAGGGCGCTGACGGCGCGGTCCGTGCGGCTGGGACTCTACGGCGGCACCTTCGATCCACCGCACCTGGGACACCTGGTGGCGGCTAGCGAGGCGTGCGACGCGCTGGGGCTGCACCGGCTGCTCTGGGTGCCGGCCGCCGTGCACCCGCTCAAGGGCGGGCGGGTGCGCACCCCGGCCGCCCTGCGTCTGGAGATGGTGCGCGCCGCCATCGCCGCCGACCCGCGCTTCGAGGCGGACGACCTGGAGCTGTGGCGCGAGGGCCCGTCGTACACCGTCGACACGCTGCGGCAGGTGCGGGCGCGGCACCCGGAGGCGGAGATCTTCTTCCTCACCGGCGCCGACAACCTGGCCGACCTGCCACGCTGGCGCGAGCCGGACGAGATCGCGCGCATCGCCACCCTGGCGGTGGTGTCGCGCGAGGGCGAGACACTTCCGGACGACCCTCCCTGGCCCGCGGTGCACGTGCCCGTGACGCGGGTGGACGTGTCGTCCACCCTGGTCCGACGCCGCGCGGCGGAGGGCCGGACCTTACGATATCTGGTTCCCGACGCCGTGCGCGCCGTGATCGAGCGCGAGCGGCTGTACCGGGAGCCTTCCCCGCAGGACAGGATTCGATAGCGAGATGCTGAAGTCCCTCGTCAAGGCCGTGTTCGGCACGCGCCACGAGCGCGAGCTCAAGCGGCTGCAGCCCATCGTCGACGAGATCAACCGCGAGTTCGAACGCCTCAAGGGCGCGTCCGACGACGAGCTGAAGGGGCAGACGGAAAAGTTCCGCGCCGCCATTCGCGAGGCCACGGCCGACGCCGAGGCCGAGCTGGCCGACCTGCGCGCCCGCCGCCGCGTGAGCGAGGACGCGTCGGAGCGCGAGTCGCTTTCCCAGCAGATGGGCGCCGCCGAGCGCCGCCTCAAGGCCGAGCTGGAAGGGGTGCTGGACGAGATCCTGCCCGAGGCGTTCGCCACCGTCAAGGCCGCCGCCCACCGGCTGATGGGCACCGAGGTGCAGGTGACGGGGCAGACGCTGACCTGGGACATGGTGCACTACGACGTGCAGCTCATCGGCGGCGTAACCCTGCACCAGGGAAAGGTGGCGGAGATGGCCACGGGCGAGGGCAAGACCCTCGTCGCCACGCTGCCCCTCTACCTGAACGCCCTCGCGGGGCGGGGCGCGCACCTGGTGACCGTCAACTCGTACCTGGCGCAGCGCGACAGCGAGTGGATGGGGCACCTGTACCGCTTCCTGGGCCTCACCGTCGGCTGCATCGACCTGCACGAGCCCAACACCCCCGAGCGCCGCGCGGCCTACGGGGCCGACATCACCTACGGCACCAACAACGAGTTCGGCTTCGACTACCTGCGCGACAACATGGTGCACCAGCTGGAGCACCGGGTGCAGCGCAAGCACCACTACGCCATCGTCGACGAGGTGGACAGCGTCCTCATCGACGAGGCGCGCACGCCGCTCATCATCTCCGGCCCCGTGGGGACGGAGACCAACGCCGCCTACGGCCGCTACAACCCCGCCGTGGCCGACCTGGCCCGCCGGCAGACGCGCATCGTCAACGACCTCATCGCCCAGGCGGAAAAGGACCTGGAGGGCGGCGACAGCTACGCCGCGGGCGAAAAGCTGTTCCTGGCGCGCCGCGGCAGCCCGCGCAACAAGCGGCTGCACAAGATGCTCGCCGACGACCCCGGCCTGGTGAGGGTGATGGGCAAGGTCGAGCGCGACTACATGATGGAGAAGAAGATCCACGAGCTGGAGGAGAACCTCCTGTACTCGATGGACGAGAGGGGCACACCATCCACCTGACGGACCAGGGGCTGGACGTGCTGGCCCCGGACGACCACGACGCCTTCGTGGTGCCCGACATCTCCGAGGCCGTGCACCGGGTGGAGGAGGACGCCTCGCTCTCGCTGGACGAAAAGCGCG
>DATABT010001031.1:0-4610 GCA_036259455.1 Longimicrobium sp.
GCCCGGTCCCCGCAGCGGCTCGCTCGTCCCCTCGCTGGCGACGGTGGCGCCCGCGTCGGTGGTGCAATCGATCGCGGACGCGGCGGACGCGGCCGGGTTCTCCATCGGGCGGATGGTGCCCGCGGCGGTCGCGCTGGCGGAGGTGGTGCGGGCGCGGGTGCCGCGGGCGCGAAAGGGCCGGATCGCCGCCGTCTGCTGCGCGCCCGGCTCGCCCGAGCTGGTGCTGCTGGAGAACGGCGCCGTGCGGATGGTGCAGCCCCTGCCCGCCGCCTCCGATCCCGTGCTGACGGCGCGGTCCATCGCCGCCGCGGTGCGCGAGGCATCTTCCGACGGCGCCGCCCCCGACGCGCTCCTGGTGCTGGGCGACGACGGCGAGGTGGAGATGGTGCGCTACGCGCTGGAGGCGGAGGGCAACACGCCGCCGCTGCTGCTGGATTCGGGGCTGGACGGGCTCCCGGCGGAGGCGATCCTGGCGCTCGGCGCCGCCCTGGCCCGCGACTCGGCGCCCGCGCTGCTGCCGGATTCCCTGTCGCGCGACCGGGCGAAGGCGGCGCGGCGGCGGACGATTGCTCTCGCCGCCGCCGCGTCCGTCCTGCTGCTGATCGCGGGGGTCGCGTACCTGACCGGGCTGCGGCGGGAGGTGGATGCGGTGCGCGCGCGGCGGGCGGAGATCGCGCCGGACGTGGGCAAGGCGCTGGAGGCGCGCAGCGGCGTGACGGAGCTGCGCGAGCGGCTGCGCGTGCTGTCGGCGCTGGAGGCGCAGGCGCCCGCGTGGACGGAGCGGATGGCCTCGCTGGCCCGCGCGCTCCCGGATTCCGCCTGGCTGCGCACGCTGACGGCGGACTCCGGGGGGCTGCGGATGGGCGGCGTGGCGCGCTCCGTATCCACCGTCATCCCCGCGCTGGAGGCCTCCCCCCGCTTCGACCGCGTGGGCCTGGCCGCCCCCATCCGCTGGGAGGCCGGCGACACCGGCGAGCGCTTCGAGATCTCCGCGTCCATCCAGTCGGGCGGCGAAAGGAAGCGCGCGGCGAATTCGCCCGCGGCCCTGCCGCAGAACGCGGCCGCAACGGAAGCGTCCGCGGCGGAAGTGTCTACGGCGGAAGCGTCTACGGCGGAAGCGTCTACGGCGAGTGCGCGGGAGGTGGAGCCGTGATCGTCGCCTCTGCGGCGGGCCCTCTCCCCCGCCGGGCCTTTCGCTCGTTCCTCGCGACGGCTGGCGATCCCTCCCCCGACCTTCCCCCGCAAACCGCGCGGGGGAGGGAGGTGCGGCGCACCTTCCGGAGCGCGACCGGGATCTCCCCTCTCCGCGAGAAACGAGCGGAGAGGGGCTGGGGGAGGGGCCCTCCGCCGCCCCGGTGCGGTGCCTGCGGCCGCGAAGATCGAAGTTCAACCTCCCCCAGGGGTTCTTGGGGGAGGTCGCGAGGCGACGAGCGGGATTGGGCGCCCGCGCGGAGCCGGTGCATCGCTCGGAGGATCGTGAGATGAGAACCATCCACCTCTCCCCCCGCGACCGGCGCGCGGTGCTGATGGGCGCGCTCCTCATCCTCCCCGCGACGGCGTGGAGCCAGGGCGTGATGCCGTACCTGCGCGCCGTGCGCGAGGCGCGCGCCGAACTGAAGAGCGAGCGCGGCCTTCTCGAGCGAGAACTGCAGGTGCTGGCGGGCGCCGGGCGCTATCCCGCGGAATTCAGCTCCGGCGCGGAGCGGCTGCTGGCGGAGGTGCCGCGGCTGATGGGCGGCGGCGACGACGGCGCGGCCAGCGCGGCCCTCGCCGGCTACCTGCGCGGCGTGGCGCAGGCGGCGCGCGTGCACCTGACGCGCGTGGAGCCCGCGACGTCCGCGGACGCGGGCGTGGGCGTGACCGCGCTTCCGCTGGAGGTGAGCGGCGAGGGCGACCTGGAAGGGGTGATGACGATGCTCCACCTGCTGGAGACGGGTCCCAAGCTGGTGCACGTCACCGGGATGACGCTGGAGACGGGCGAGGTCCCGGTCGCCGCGCCCGTGTCGTCGGAGATGATGCCGGGGCTTCCCGGCGCGCCGCCCGCGGCCGTACCGGAGACCATCGGGTTCCGGCTGCGCGTCACCGGGTTCACGCTGGCCGAGGGGACCGAAGTGACCGGAGGCGAGGGATGAGCCTGCTCCCCGGCTGGACGCTGCCGAACCGGGCCGCCCTCGCGGCGGCGGCGCTGGCGGCCGCCCTCTGCGGCACCGCGGTGGCCGACGCGCGCCGCCTGGATCCGCTCCCGCGCCGCGCGGACCCGGAGGCGATGGAGCCCATGCCGCAGATCGCCGCCGCGCCCGCGGACGACGGCGGGGTGCGGGTGCTGGCCGCCGTGGCGCGCGACCCCTTTCGCCCCGACCGCCGCCGCCCGCCCGGCCGCTACCGCCTTCCGGGCGAGGCGATGCCGGCCGTGTCGATGCCCGCGTACACGCCGCCCGTCTACACCGCGCCGGCACCGAGCTACGCCTTTCGTGCGCTGGGCACCGTCATCATGCCCGACGGCACCGGGCTGGCCGCCGTGGCGGGCCAGGGCGGGGAAGGGCGCGTGCTGCGCGTGGGGCAGACCATCGACGGATTCCGCGTGACGCGCGTCGCCCCCGGCGTGGTCACGCTGCAGGGCGCCGACACCACGCTCGTCCTGCGCACCCCCGGCGGAGGTGCGCAGTGATCATCGAACGGCTCGGGTTCATGGAAGCGATCAAGCCCGAACGACGTCATCCTGAGGGAGCGCACACACGGAACCATATGCTGCACAATTGCCTGCGCGCGACCGAAGGACCTTCTTTCCGTTACCTGGAGGCCGGCCTCGCCGCGCGGATCCCGGGCCCCCGGTTCCGCCGGCAAGGTCCTTCGGTCGGCGCGCCGGCTGGGTTGCGTGGGCGAATTCCGCGCGGCGCCTCCCTCAGGATGACTTCAGTCGGCCGGCGGATGATGCTCGTCCTCGCGCTGCTCGCGGTGCCGCTCGGCGCGCAGGAGTCGGGGGGCGTGCAGGCGACGGCGGGGGGCGTGCAGATCGACTTCCAGGGCGCGGACATGCGCGTGGTGGTCGCCGCGCTGGCGGAGGCGGCCGGGCTCAACCTGATCTACGCGGACCTGCCCAGCCGGCCCGTCACGCTGCGCACCGGCGCGCCCGTGCCCGTGGAGCGGCTGCGCGTCTACCTGGAAAGCCTGCTGCGCGCGCACAACCTGCGGCTGCAGGAGGAAGAAGGCGGCCTTCTGCGCGTCGTCAACGACGGCGCGGGGCAGGCCGCGCCCTCCGTCCCCGGCGGAACCATGGGGCCGGTGCAGCCGGGCGGGCCCGTGCGCGTCTTCGTCCATCCCCTGCGCCACGCGCCCGCGGACGACCTGGCCCGCAGCATCGGCGCGCTGTACGGCATCACCGAGGGCGGCGGCTACGGCGGGCGCCCCGAGCGGCCCGCGTCGCTCACGCAGGAGCTGCGCGGCCAGCGCTACAACGACGCGGCGGTGCCCGAGAGCCCCGACCCCAACGCCCGCCGCGGCGTGAACGCCCAGCTCCAGGGCGACGTGCAGATCGTCCCCGACATGCGCACGAACTCGCTCCTCATCCGCGCCACCGCGGCCGACTACGCCACGCTGGCGCAGGCCATCAACCAGCTGGACACGCGGCCGCTGCAGGTGCTCATCGAGGTCCTGGTGGCCGAGGTGCGGCGCGACCGGCAGCTGAACACCGGCGTCAGCATCCGCGTCCCCAACCAGCTGGACCGCGAGAGCGGCGCCGTCATCGGCGGCGAGCTGGCGGGCGCGTCCACGGGCGACGTCGTCCTGCGCGTGCTGCAGCTGGGCGCCGTGCGCGCGGACGTGGTGCTCAGCGCGCTCTCCTCGTCCGGCCAGGTGACCGTCCTTTCGCGCCCCGTGGTGATGGCGCAGAACAACGAAGAGGCGCGCATCCTGGTGGGCACGGAGCGGCCGTTCATCCAGATCTCCCGCTCGCTCCCCACGGACGGCGCCGTGCGCGACCAGGTGGTGCAGTACCGCGAGGTGGGGACGCAGCTCACCATCCGCCCCACCATCAACCCCGACGGCTACGTCACCATGGAGGTGCTGCAGGAGGTGAGCAGCGCCACGCCCGAGACGCAGTTCGGCGCGCCCGTCATCAGCACGCGCGAGGCGCAGACGCGGCTGCTGGTCAAGGATGGCCACACCGTCGTCATCGGCGGGCTGGTGGATACGCAGCGCAGCCGCGGCAGCAGCGGCATCCCCGTGCTGCGCGAGATCCCGGTGATCGGCCGCCTGTTCGGATCGCACCAGCAGCGCACGGACGTTACCGAGCTCTTTCTCTTCCTCATCCCGCACGTGCTGCGCACGGACGACGACGTGGACGCCGCCACGCAGCTGGTGCGCGACCGTACCGAGCGGCTGAACCGCGCGCTGCCGGACAGCCTGCCGCTCTTCTGGCGCCCCGCCGGCGACACCATCTACCTGCTGCCGGACACCATCACGCCGCCCGCGCCCGCCGCGCCCGCGCCGTCCGTGCAGTCCGAGCCCCCCGTTCCGCCGGTCCCCGGGACGACGCCCGACATCGCGTTCCTTCCTGCCGCGCAGCGCGGAAGCCTTTTGCGCAGAGGCCGCAGAGGAAAAGCAAGACGAGG
>DATABT010001032.1:0-6492 GCA_036259455.1 Longimicrobium sp.
GGTAGACAACGGCGGATGAGTAGTCCGCGCCGCGCAGCCCGTGCGCCTCGCGGGCGGTGGTGATGGCGGTGAGCGTGGCCAGGCTGCCGCCGGACGCGATGGTGCCCCCCGCGGACGCCGGATACCCCACCAGGTCCGCCGCCCAGCGGATGAGCTGGTTCTCCATCCGCACCGGGCCGGGGCCGGTGAAGAAGATCCCCGCGTACTTGTTGGTGACGGCGGCCAGAAAGTCCGCCAGCGCGGAGTGGTAGATGCCGCCACCCGGGATGTACGCCAGGTGTCCGGGCGACGCGGGATGCCCGCCGGGGCGCGTCACCTCGCGATCCAGCAGGTCCATCACCTCCTCCAGCGGCGCGGCCTTTTCGCCGATGGGCAGGTCCAGCAGCCCCTCCGCGTGGCCGGGCTGAAAGGCGCGCAGCGAATCCACGCGGCGAAGAAAGTGCTCCGACTGCGCCACCACCGCGCCCCGCAGCCGCTTGCGCGCCGTGGCGCCCGGCTCCAGCGCCCGCGACGCGCGCTCAAGCCGGCGGATGCGCGCCAGCAGTTCCGCGCGCTCCGCATCCTCTTCCGCCACCGCGGGGGCCGGCGCGATGCTCGTAAGATCCGTCATGTCTCGATGTGCGATGTCCACCACGGCCGCGCCGACGTCTCCGCGGGCATCCGAAGGTACGAGACGCCGCCACATCCGCACAACCGCAATCGAGAGGCACCACGACTCCAGGAGAAACGCCTGATGTCCCGAGGCCGAGACGGTGTTGCCCAACCTCTAACACCCGTCCCTCACGAAACGCGGAGGAGTTCGCTCCGTGACCTCCGCGCCTCCGCGTGATACCGGTCCGCGGAAAAACTTCATATCGCACGGAGCAACAGAGAAGCAGAGCAGCAGAAACCGGCTGCCTGGACCTAGAGCGCGCCGCCGGCGGCAGCCGGGTAGGACTGCACCTCGTTGTCCTGCATGGGATTCGCCACGTGGGCGGGGGTTGCCGTGCTGCGCTTGTCGTCGCGGCACGCGCGCAGTTCGTCGTTGAACGCCCGCGTTGCGGATTCGAACAACGGGCTGCTGGATCGCGGCCCCACGAAGCGCTGGATGATACGCCGCAGCGATCGGTCCGTCCGATATCCGCAGGCCGCCGCGACGGCCGCCCGCGTGCGACCCGCGTCCTCGAGCAGATGCGCCGCCAGAAGGATCCGGAGCCAGGCTAGCAGGCGGCGTGGGAGAGGCAGGCCATGCGCCGTACACCACGACGCCAGTGTTTTCCCACGGACGCCAAACATATCGGCGAGTTCGTTCGCGCAGCCCCCTCGCACGGCGACTTCGGCCGCGGCGGTCAGGATCGTCCTGGCCTCCACCGCCACGTGGCGGGAAAGCGCTCCATCGATCCTGCGCTTGAACGGGCGGGCGAATGCGCTACGAACTCTCGCCGCCGCGAGCGCGGGCGTGTGTTCGCGGCTGAGGTTCAGAATCTCGCTCACACCCGCCAGCACCATCCCGCGCGCGTGGTCTGCGCGGTCAGGACGAACTTCGAAGGCGGGCACGACCGCGGCCGAGGGAAATCGCTCCAGCGTGGTCCAGAACGCATCGGCGGGTCTGTCCGACCCTCGATACGGATCAACCACCACGACGCTGGTCGGGTGGATTGACGGAAGGATCGTCGCAAGCCCTTCCCAGTCGGCCACTTCCCGCACGCGGAACCTCCCGCGCAGCTCACGCACGAAGTCAAGCTCCGGGGAGCCCAGGAGCACGACTGGCTGCAGCGCGAACGGCCGCCTGCGCCTCCCAGGCGGTCCTTTCCGGCACCTCTCTCGTTGCCTGTCCACTTCGTCGCGCGGCATCTTTCCGACGTCCGTCACTGTTCCCATCCACCTTCACGGAGGCCCCGATGAACACGCGTCCCCTCATCATCCTTGTCACCCTCCTCGTGGGAGCGGCAGCGTGCTCCTCACCTGCCGCCCCGAACCACGCGGGTGCGGGCGACACCCGGCCGGAACTCACGTCTTCGCCGGACAGCAGCGCCTCGCGGGGCGGAGGCAACCTGATGGGGGGAAATTGACCGCGAGGCGCGCGGCGGCACTCGCGCGCGCCCGGTCATTCCGCGGCAAACGTGGTCGCGAGGCCGAGCAGCGAAGCCATACGATCGGCTTCTTGCTGCCCGGCGGCAACGTGAGCCGGTTTGCCGGGCTATCCGGGTTGTGTGCCGCGCGAACGGCGGCGATGTACCGGTCCGCGAGAATCACCACGCTCCCCTGGCCACGGCGTTCTCCCAGATCCAGCGCCTGGTGGAAGAGCTCTTCTGCGTCGGCGTACATTCCGAAATGGGCGGCACCCAGCCCCAGGTCGAGAAGCGCGTGCGGAAGGGTCACAGCCGCATGGCGAGTGACGCCGCCTCGGTCCGCGAACGCATGAACAGGTCGCGATCGTTCGCCTTCCCGGCTCCGCGCGCGAGTGCCGCCAGCACCTGGATGCGCTGCTCAGGCTGCGGAAAGTGCGGAAGAAGCTGGTTGAAGATGCTCAACGCACGGCGGGTTTGGCCGCGCATCAGCCAGAAGTAGGCAAGATCGTACGCGAGGGCCGGGAGACGGTGGTGTGCGGGGGGATATCGCTCGAACGCCGCCCGTGCGTATTCTTCCACGTGCGCGGTGTCGTCGCGACTGATCGCGATGGCGAGCATGTTGTGGAAGATCTCGCCCTCCAGAACGCGCTCTCCATGACGCCGTGCCACGCGCTGGGACCGGACCAGGTAGCGAAGTGCGTTGCTCACGGAACCCTGCGTCCACGAAACCATCCCCAGCGTACAGATGGCGAACGCGTACGCGCCCCAATCCTGTCGCACGTACGTGAGCCGTGCCGCGCGCTTGAGCCAGCGCTCCGCGGCAGCCAGGCGGCCCGCCTGACGGTACGCCCGGCCTGCGACCAGAGCATACCGGCCGTTCTCGGGAAAGCAGATCGCCGCGGCCTCGATCCAGAGCAGCGCGGTCCGTGTGGCACGCTGCGCGAACGCCCACTCGGCCACCGCCATGCACGCCTGGGCCATCAGCGGCCGATCGGCGTCCCTGCGATCGCGGATCGCGCCGACCAGCACCGCGAGCGGAAACCGGATGTCTTCCGCATGTTCGCTTTCCAGCAGCTGCCCTTCCCACGCATCCAGCGCCAGCGTCCCATACAGCGGCGCGATTCGGCTCTTCTGCATGACGAGGAGCACCGCGCGCAGAACGTCGAAAACGACGACGTCCAGTGGCGGCGCCAGCTCGGCAAGGATGCTTTCGCCGGGAATCTCACTCGGCGGCAGCGATACCTGGTCGCTCATTTCGAGCGCGGCGAAAGGGAAGCGACCTCCAGACCTCATGGAGTGCGGCGGTATTCCGTGTTGTATTGATGAACGCTGTGCAACGTACCCGGGTGCGTAACGTAGCGCGCGTTCGCTCGTCAATCTACGACTGAAAAGGACCGCCGAACCGCTGCGGGTGGAGGAGAGGCCGCATTCCAGGAAAGACGACGCGGAGCCCGGAAACGCTTTTCCGGGGCTCCGCATCGTCTCTCGACTACCTTTTTGCGCCGTGCGCGTGACCGATTCCGGTCAGGCCTCCGCCGCGACCGCGGCGAAGTGCTCGTTCATCCACGCCTGCCACGCGGCTTCGGCCTCCGCCGCCGCCGACGCCGCGTCGGCGCCGAAGAGGTACAGGCGCATCGTCAGGTAGATCTGCCCCATGGGATGCGGAACCAGGTGCGCAATGCCGGGCGCGGGCGCGTCCAGGCGGATCAGCAGGTCCTCCGGCCACATGGGCTGTCCGGCCCACTCCACCGTCCCCGCCAGCGGCGGCGCCCCGGCCGGCGTGCTCACCCGCTGCCCGACTTCGGCTCCGAAGAGCCCCAGCGGCCGCGTCCACGCCTCCCACGCCGCCTCCCTGGGCGGCGGCGTGACGCCCATCACCTGGACCGGCGCGCCGTGCTGGCCGCGGAAGTGGTCCAGGTACGCCCGCAGCACGCGGAAGAACGACAGCCAGCCGTACGTGTGTCCCTCGAACTGGCCGTCCCAGTCGTCGCTCTCCGCGAACCAGCGGTGAACCACGCGCACCACGCAGGTGCCGCCGCCGCGCGCCTCCACGATCCACTCTGTGGCGACGGACGGCCCGCCGGGGTCGTCCTGCCCTTCGGCGACGAAGCGGCGCGGCGGGTCCCACTCGGTGATGGTGGCCACCGCGTCCATCCCCGGCCCGAAGCTGGACGTGGCGGTGCCGCCCACCCGGCCGTCCACCTGGCTGGGGACGAACCACGAGGTAATGCCGGGGCCGGTGGCGATGGCGTCCCACACCTGCTCCGGCGTGCCGGGCACCTCCACCTCCGCCTGCACCCAGCGGTTTCCGGACGCGTCTCTCTGCACGGGCATGGCGGCTACTCCTCCGTCTGGGGTGGTTGGGGAAGCGGATGCGCCATCACGACCAGCCGGTGCGGCCGGCCGCCGGGCGCGGACTCGTCGTGATAGCGCGCGGCCAGCGCCGTCACGGCCTGCGTGAGCTCGTGCGTGAACGCCGCGCGCTCCGCGGGAGAGCGAAAGCGGATCTCGGTGTCGATGGAGAGCGTCGCCAGCCGCTTGTCCGCCTCTTCCGACCGGCGGACCAGCCCCGCCACCTCGCGCACCACGCGCGCGGCCAGGGCGATGAGGTAGCTGGCCGACAGGCGGTCCGCGCGGCGCTCGGGGTCGGCCCCGGCGGGGCCCAGCGCCGCGGACGAGACCAGGTACGAGCCGGCGCTGGCCACCAGCAGCCGCTCCGTGATCCCGCCCCACCGCCGCGTCCCCGCCTCCTGCACCAGCCCGTGGGCCTCGAGCGCGCGCAGGTGGTAGTTCACCTTCTGCCGCGCCAGCCCCACCCGCGAGGCCAGCGCCGCCGCCGACGCGGGCTGGGCGAGCTCCGCCAGCAGCCGGCTGCGCACCGGCTCCAGCGCGACCGCCGCGGCGGCCGGATCGTCGATCACCTCGAGCGCGAGCATGGACGCTATCTTATCCTTGACAACATTTCTTGTCAACAGCGGCGGCGTGAGTGAATCCTGACCCAGGTGTAACGGAAGGATGCAGCCGTATCCGCCCAATTCCTTGGAATTCAGGTCGGTGCTCCTCGTCGCCCGCCGTCACTGGCCCCAGAAGAAGTGGCATACCTGCTGGACGATCCACGCTGCTACACACCGATGGGGCAGGAAAAAATTTCCCATCTATTGCCAGCGCCAGCGCCTGGAGTGAGATTGGTGTGACCTCACGGCTCGGACGGATCGCCTTCCCCTCCGGCTCGCCCACGTCTCGTCCCGGCGGCCTTTCACAACACTGGAGACCATGCACCGCTCCACCCCCGGAGCCTCCCTCAAGGGCAGGCTCGTGACCCTTGTCGTACTCTCCGCGGCGGCGGCCGCCGCCTGCTCCGACCAGCCCGCCGCCTCGCGCCACGCACCGCCGCCCGACGGCCTGCAGGCGTTCGACTGCGTGGCCACCGTCACCGGCGGCGGCTCGCTGCGCTGCGCCCCCTCCGCGCCCGGCCTGGGCGGTGCCTCGGGCGTGTTCATCGGCGGGCAGAACACCTACCTCACGCTGTCGGCCAGCAACTTCGGCTACAACGCGGGGACGGAGGAGTTCACCATGGACGTGACCGTTCAGAACCTGATGAACGAGTCCATCGGCACCCCCGACGGGGTCACGCCGGCCGCCCTGGGCATCATGGTGTGGTTCTACGAGCAGCCGGCGGCCAGCGACGGCAACAGTGGCCAGGTGGACGTGATGGAGCCCACCGGCACCGCCTTCTTCACCAACGCCGACCAGCCGTACCACAGGTACGACGAAATCCTGGACAAGGACGAGGTGTCGGCGGCCAGGCAGTGGAAGTTCCACGTGCCGGCCGGGGTGAGCAGCTTCGGCTTCAAGGTGCTCATCGACACCGAAGTGGAGTACAGGCTGGTGATCAACGAAATGCTGGTGAACCCGGGGGGCACCATCAACGACGTCACCGGCGAGTGGATCGAGATCTACAATGCCGGCACGCGCCCCGTGGACCTGCAGAACCTGGTGATCGCCGACTCGGCGGCATCGGGGCGGCGGCCGTACCACCTGATCTCGTCGTCGCTGGTCATTCCGGCGGGTGGCTACGCGGTGCTGGGCAACAGCGCCAACACCACCGACAACGGTGGCCTCGCGGTGGACTACACGTACGGCGGAGCCATGGCCTTCGCCAACAGCCTGGACGCCATCAAGATCGCCCGCGTGGTGGGCACCGACACGCTGACCCTGGACCGCGCCCAGTACGCGTCGGCCGCCATCTCGGCGCAGAACGGCATCAGCCGCGAGCTCAAGAACCCGGCGCTGGACAACGCCAACATGGACGGCAGCAACTGGGCCGACGCCCTGGTCACCTCCGTCTACGGCCCCGGAGGCCGCGGCACGCCCGGCGCGCAGAACTCCACGTTCACGCCCTGAGGCGCGGCTTGCGCGAGTCACTCCGCCGTCCGCCGCT
>DATABT010001033.1:0-3337 GCA_036259455.1 Longimicrobium sp.
CGCGCGCGCTCGTAGTCCCCGCGCCGCATTTCGAGCTCCCCGCGCGCCGCCGCGTAGAACGGATACGCCTCCAGCCGATCCCGCCCGTCGATCCCCTCCAGCTCCTCCAGCCCCCGCTCCGGCCCGTCGCCGGGAGGTCCGCATGCCGGTTCCGCTCCGTTCGATGCTCCTCCGCCGCTGGATCGCCGCGCTCGCGCTGGCCGCCCTTGGCCGCGCCGGCCGCGGCGCAGCAGAGGCCCGGCGCCGCCACGGTCACCGGGGCGGTGGTGGACGCCCGGTCGGGGGAGGGGATCGCGGGCGCGCTGGTGGAGGCCATGCCCGGCGAGATCCGCGTGGCGGCGGACGCGGAGGGGTGGTTCCAGCTGCGGATGCGAGCGGGCGGATCCCTGGTGAAGGTGTCGCGGCTGGGCTACGCCGACCGGCAGCAGCCCATGGCGGCGCAGGCGGGCACACCCCCCGAACCGCTGGTGTTCGCGATGGAGCCGCTGCCGGTGGTGCTGGAGCGCCTGGATGTGGTGCTGGACCGGTTCGCGGCTGACGGCGTCGGCTGGTCCGGATCTTCGGACGATTTCACCATGCCCAACACATGGCCGAAAGGCGTCGGCGCGCCCGCCGTCCGCGCGCTGGCCGCCGCGGGATAGACTGCGCCAGCCGGCCGGCGTCCCCGAACCCGATCTGAAGCGGCTCCACGGCATGGGCCCCGCGGCGCTCTCCCGGCTGCGCGAAGCACTCGACGCGCAGGGGATGTCGCCGGGATAGCCGGATGATCGCCGCCCGTTGGCGGAGCCGACTGCCGCGCCCCGCCCGCGCTCCTCGATCGGCCGGCCGCCGTGTCGCGGAGGATGGAGGCGCCGAGCCGCTTGACCCCGTGCGCGATTTGCCACTACCGTGCGGCAGGTGCGTTTGCGCCCTCGCGTGCGGATTGCGCCCGGATGGATGCTCCACCTTTCGATGGGAGGAAGATCATGGAATCGATTGCCCTGCTCCTCTCCCTGGCCGCCGTGGCGCTGGCGGCCGCCGCGCTGATCCGCGCCAGCCGCGCCGGGCAGGCGTCGCCCGAGGCCTCCCGCGCCCCCGCGCCGCCGCCCGCATCCACCGCCTCCCCGCTGCCGGCGGCGACCACCACGGCACCGCCCGTCTTCGCGCCGGCGGCCGGTGAGCCGCGGCCGGAGTGGCCGGTGGGCGCCGCGCCGGCGGACGCGGAGATGGTGCTCACGCCGGGCGGGCCGCGGCACCGGGACCTGGTGCACGCGGTGCAGCCGGGCGAGGACGTGCGCAAGTGGCTGGAGGGAGCGGCGCCCGCCCTGAATGCACGGAAAACGGTGTCCGCGCGGGCGCTGGACGCCGACCTGCCGGAGGACTACGTCATCACGCCGGGCGGGCCGCGCCACCGCGCCCACGTGCACCAGGTGGAGCCGGGGATGGGCGTGCTGGGCGGGGCCGGCGGTCTGCGGCTGCTGGACCGGCGGTCGGGCGAGACAAAGGCGCTGGTGGAGCCGGAGGCGCTCGATTCGCTCCCCGTGCCGCAGCTCGGGAGCGGGTGGATTGCCTACGCGTACTGGAACAACGGCACGGCCAGCAGCATCACCTCCTTCCGCACCACCTGGCAGGTGCCCCCCGCGCCCGCCACCGGCGGCCGGCAGACCCTGTTTCTGTTCAACGGCATTCAGAACTACGGCGCCAACTTCGGCATTCTGCAGCCGGTGCTGCAGTGGGGGCCGTCCGCCGCGGGCGGCGGCGACTACTGGGCGGTGGCCAGCTGGTACGCCGTGTCCAACGGCACCGCACTGTACACGCCGCTGGTGCGCGTGAACCCGGGTGACACGCTCGTGGGGGTGATGACGCTCGCGGGGGTGAACTGGCTGCCGGGGATTCTTCCCAGCTTCGACTACCTCTGCCGGTTCGAGGGGATGCCCCAGACCCTGCTGAGCGTGCAGAACATCGCGCAGCTGCTGTGGTGCAACCAGACGCTGGAAGCCTACCAGGTGCGCGACTGCTCCCAGTACCCGGACACCGGCCACACCTCCATGGGGCAGATCGAGATCCAGACCGGGAGCACGGTGCCGCCGCTCTCCTGGGCCCCCGTGAACGCCGTGACGGATTGCGGCCAGCACGCCGTGGTGGTGAGCAACTCGCCCACCGCCGGCCAGGTGGACCTGTACTACCGCTGAGGGACAGGGAGCGGCACGGCGGGATTTGCGCGCAGCCCTGATTTGATTTCCGGATACAGGTGGCGTCCAGATATATCCATCCAGCGAGCCTCAGCCTGAGTCATTCGGCGCTCCGCGCACCGTGTACAATGAAAGTCGCGCGCCGCGCCGGTCATTTCGAAGGAGGCGCCCGCGTGATCTTTGCCGTTGCAGGAACCCGAGGCGCCGACTGAGAAATCTACTCGCCCGTGCTGGTGCCACGCCCGCTCGACGGCCCTCGCGCGAATGGGCCTTTCTATTCAGGGAGCGCCCGCGAGGAACTTGAAGCGACGCAAGCGTTTGCGGCGCGACTGAAGGACCTTGCCGGCACAACCGCGGGGCCGGTTCCGGAGCGCAGAAGCGGGCCCCCCAATGCCGGAAGGAAGGTCCGTCGGTCGCGCGCAGGGTACTGCGTACGTTCGTGTTCCGCGCGCTGCCTGAATGGAACGGAAGGCGGCGAGGTCCGTCGACGCGGGCGCGGCACCTGCCCGGGTGAGTGGATTTCTCAGTCGGCGCCGCAGGGCCCTGCACCGGCAGCGATCACGCGGCGCCTCCTTCGAAATGACAGCCGCGGCGCGAGTGACTTTCAGTCGACAGGGTGCGCGCAGCGCCGAATGACTCGGGTGGGAGTTCGCAGACCTTCCACCACAAGAACTCGATGACGTCATCCTGACGGAGCGCCCGCGAGGAACTTGAAGCGACGCAAGCGTTTGCGGCGCGACTTAACGACCTTGCCGGGACAACCGCGGGACCGGCTCCGGAGCGCAGAAGCGGGCTTCACGATGCCGAAAGGAGGGGTGCTTCGGTCGCGCGCAGGGTACTTCGTGGGTTCGTGTTCCGCGCGGCTCTCCCTGAATGGAAAAGGGATCCGGGCGAGGTCGTCGAACGGGGCGTGGCACCTGCCCGGGCGAGTAGATTTCTCAGTCGGCGCCACAAGTTCCTTCACCGGCAGCGATCACGCGGCGCCTCCTTCGAAATGACAGCCGCGGCGCGAGCGACTTTCATCCCACAGGGTGCGCGCAGCGCCGAATGACTGAATAGAAGGGGATCCGGGCGAGGTCGTCGAACGGGGCCCGGCACCTGCCCGGGCGAGTAGATTTCTCAGTCGGCGCCACAAATTCCTTCACCGGCAGCGATCACGCGGCGCC
>DATABT010001034.1:0-1554 GCA_036259455.1 Longimicrobium sp.
CGGGCATGGACCGTGCGGCCGGCGTGCGTTTTTGCACAGCGGCGACGAAGTGGACATCAAAGCGACCGGGCCCCGCCTGCGGGGGAGTGGCGTCCGGAGTGCGGCTTCCCCCGAGCAATCTACAGGAAAGAATCGAATGGCAAAGCTGGAAAGACAGTTCGCGGGGCGCCCCCTCGTTCTCGAGGCGGGAAAGATGGCCCGGCAGGCGGACGGCTCGTGCACGGTGCAGTTCGGCGAGACCATGGTGCTGTGCACCGCGGTCGCCCAGGACAACCCGACCCACCTTCCGTTCTTCCCCCTGACCATCGAGTACCGCGAGCGCACCTACGCGGCCGGCAAGATCCCGGGCGGCTTCATCAAGCGTGAGGGCCGCCCCAGCGACAAGGAGATCCTCTCCGCGCGCCTGATCGACCGGCCGCTGCGACCGCTGTTCCCCGACGGGTTCTACAACGAGACGCAGGTCTTCGTTTACGTCATCTCCGCGGACCAGGAGAACGACGCCGACGTGGTGGCGCTCACGGGCGCCTCGCTGGCGCTCAACATGAGCCGCATCCCGTTCGCCGAGCCGGTGGCGGCGGTGCGCATCGGGCGCATCCAGGGGCAGTGGGTGCTCAACCCCACCTTTCAGCAGCTGGAGTACAGCGACCTGGACATCATCGTCGCGGGGAGTGAAGACGCGATCATGATGGTGGAAGGCGGCGCGCTGGAGGTGCCGGAGGAGGAGATCGCCGAGGGGCTGCAGGTGGCCCACATGGGGATCAAGGAGCTGATCGGCATTCAGAAGGAGATGCTGGCGCAGCTGGACGTGCCGGCCAAGATGGAGTGGACGCCCCGCGAGGTGCCCGCCGCCATCCGCGAGCGGGTGGAGGGCATGGTCGGCGGCCGCGTGCGCGAGGCGCTCCAGATCGCCGGCAAGCACGAGCGGAACGACGCCCTCAAGGCGGTGCGCGACGAGATCGCCGCCGCGCTGGCCGAGGAGTTCCCCGAGAGCGAGAAGGACGTCGGCAGCGTGGTCAAGGACCTGGAGAAGCGCGAGACGCGCGAGATGATCCTGTCCACCGGCAAGCGCTCCGACGGCCGCGGCACGGACGAGGTGCGGCCGATCAGCATCGACGTGGGCGTGCTGCCGCGCGCCCACGGCTCGGCGCTGTTCACCCGCGGGCAGACGCAGGCGCTGGGCGTGACCACGCTGGGCACGCAGGGCGACGAGCAGGCGTACGACACGGTGGACTACGCGGTGCAGCAGAAGAAGAGCTTCATGCTGCACTACAACTTCCCGCCGTTCAGCACGGGCGAGGTCAAGCCCATGCGCGGCACCAGCCGCCGCGAGATCGGCCACGGCGCGCTGGCGGAGCGGGCGCTGGAAGCCATGCTGCCGCCGTTCGACGAGTTTCCCTACACCATCCGCATCGTCAGCGACGTGCTGGAGAGCAACGGTTCATCGTCCATGGCGACGGTGTGCGCGGGCTCGCTCTCGCTGATGGACGCGGGCGTGCCCATGCGGGCGGCCGTGGCGGGCGTGGCCATGGGGCTCATCAAGGAGGGTGACCGGGT
>DATABT010001035.1:0-2811 GCA_036259455.1 Longimicrobium sp.
GGTTCCGCCCGCCCAGGTGGTGCCCGGACAGCCCGCCGCCGCCGAGCCGGCGCTCCCGCCGGGACCGCCGCCGCTGACGCCGGCGCAGCTGGAGGACAAGCGCCGCCTGAGCGGTCAGGCGCGGAATGCGTCGCGGGATTCGCTGACCACGGCCAGTGCGACGACGCGGGTGGACCTGTGGAAGATGGTGCTGATCATCGATCCGGAGGACACCGAGGCCAAGCTGGAGTACAGCCGGGCGCTCGGCGACCTGCAGACGGCGCGCACCCAGGAGGCGGCGCTGAAGCAGCAGCAGGACGCGCAGGTCAGGACCGAGGCGCAGCAGGCCGCCGACCGGCGCGAGAAGCTGGCCCTGGCGGAGCGCGCCCTGTACGCGCGGGACCTGAACAGCGCCGAGCAGATCGTGGCCGGGGTGCTGGCCCAGTCGCCGGACGACCCGCGCGCCAGCTCCATGGCCGCCGCCATCCGCCAGGCGCAGGACGCCCGGCGCTTCACCAGGCGCATGCTGATCGCCGCGGGCGCGCTGGCGGCCGTGGGCGCGGTGATCCTGGTCCTGCTGCGCAAGGTGGGCGGAAAGCCGGGTTCGGAAAAGGCGGGCGCCAGCGGACCAAGGGCGATCGTGAAGGTGATCGACGGGGTGGGGCGGGGAAGGCTGGCGCCCATCGAAAAGGAGGTGTTCCGCATCGGCGCGGCCGACGGCGAGCGGCCGGACGAGAAGAACGACCTGGTGATCAGCGACAGCGCCTCGCTGGTCTCCCGCTACCACTGCACGATTCTCCGAAAGGGGCGCGACTACTTTCTGCTGGACAGCAGCCTGAACGGCACGCGGCTCAACGACGAGCCCCTGCAGCGCGGCGAGCACCAGCCCCTGGACGACGGCGACGAGATCGTCCTCGCCGGCGCCTCGCGCCTCAAGTTCCTGCACACCTGACAGCGCGCGCGTGCGGACGATCCTGCGCAACGGGCTGGACCGCTACGAGGTCCTGAAGGCCGACCAGCCGCTCCGCCGGGGGGAGCGGCTCGTCCGCTTCGCGAGCGAGCGCGGCGCGCTGGAGTTCCTGATCGGCGTGGGTGGGCCCGCGCGCCGCGACCTGCACCGCCTGGTGGACGACGACTTCGCGGGCGGGTTCTCCGGCGTCCGGGGCGACGAGGTTCCCGCGGAGATCACCCGGCGCGTGGCGCGTGGCGAGCTGAAGATCGCGCACGTAGAGGCCGCGCCGCCGCGCGTGCGCAGCGTCGGCGGCGAGTTCGTGGTGCTGGAGGCCCGCGACCGCCTGCGCCGCGGCGAGTCGTGGGTCCGGGTGATGGACGAGGCCACCGCCATCCGCTTCGCGCGGTTGCTGTCGACGCTTCCGAAGGACCAGCAGCGGCGGCTGATGCCCGTTGCTGTGGCTGTCGGTGGCGGATCGCAGCGCGAGCAGACGCGGTCCTTGTCACGCCTGCTGCGGGGGGGCCAGATTCGCATCGCTCGCCTGCAGACGCTCACGCGCGCGGGAGGCAGCGCGCCGCCGGAGCCGGAGATGAGCGCGTTCGGGGTCGCCGACGCCATCTCCCTGGGCGTGGGCTTCATCCCCATCGTCGGCGACGCCGTCGACATCGCGGGCGCCATCGTCGGCAAGGACCTGATCACGGGAGAGAACCTGACGCCGGCGGAGCGGCTGGTTACAGCCGCCGGGACTTTGCTCGGATCCGGCAAGGCCGCACGGATGGGGATGAACGCGGCAGAGTCCGGACTACGTCGTCTGAGTCCGCTGGCTGACACTCGTTACTCGCCCAAGGTCAGAGCGCAGATGAAACAGGGCGACTATCATGCATTTCCATTAGAGGTCGACAACTTTGCCGGTGATGGAGTGAAGACAGTGATTCGCGGCGGTGACGGTGTGGCGCGAACCAAAATAGAACTGCGTGGAAGCTACCGAGGAAAGGATGGAGTCTTTGAATGGATCGTGGAGCCAGACAAGAGCGTCAATCACAGGCTATTCAGACCAGACCCCTGACGATCGACTAATGGAGGCAAACCCCATTTTCGAGCGCCTTCCCGAAGCAATCCGCTCTCGCGGCCGCTCACTGCAAGACATCGGACTCAACGAAATCGCCTGGCCGTTGTCCATGGTTGGTGAGGTATTGCGCTCGTTCACCGGGCTAGATGTCGCGGTGCTGGGTGGGGACGTTTACGAGGTGCTGGGAGCGACCGTTACACCCAGCTATGAGAACTGGTTCTGCGAGCGTCTCCCTGAGGAAACGCTGGCTGCATACAGCACGAGGAGCCGGAGGACGGCGACCGAGTTCGTCGAAAAGATTGCTTCACGCGCGGATACTGAGCGCCTCGTGAGTCTCGTTGTTTCTGATTCTGCGGACGCGGGATACTGATCCGGATGAGGTGCCTCCCGCGCTCATCGCTAAACTGGCGGGATTGAGATGCGCTTGGACGCTGCTGTGGACCGCAATTGTCGCGCGAGTGACATCGTCTTTCGCTACTCGAAGCAAAATCTGTTTGCGGGGGAGCGCTCCAGCCTCTCCGTACGCCTCTCGGAACTCGATCTCGGAAATTTTCTGGTTGGGATAACCGCAATCTCTCAGCTTCTCGACCACCTGGAGCCCCTCCACGCGCGCGGTATCATCCACCGCGACATCAAGCCCAGCAACATCATGGTCACGGAGGATGGGGAGCTGCGGCTGATCGACTTCGACGTGGCGGCGCGGCGGGGGGCGCGCAGCACGTGGGAGGGGCGGGAGGACGTGCGCATCGGCACGCTGCCGTACTCGGCGCCGGAGCAGATCCTGGATCCGGCAACGGCCACGTACGAGACG
>DATABT010001036.1:0-1595 GCA_036259455.1 Longimicrobium sp.
CGTCCGCCGGGCGGCCATCACGGTGCCGGTGTTGCGCGCGGCTCCTTCGGCGTGGCAAAGGCCTCGACCTGCAGGTCCGAGAGTTTGAGCTGCGGGTCCGCTGCATGGCCCCCAATCCGGGTCCGACTGAACGTCCACTGGCAGAACGTCACCGCCGGCGAGCAGTTCCGCGACCGACAGGGTGCTCATCTCTCCCCCGGGGCGATCGTGCAACGTTGCCGAACGATAATGGCAATTGCATGCACCGACACCCGAGGTTTGTCGCCTCAAGCCGCGATGCGCCCGCCCCCAAGCACCACGTCACCGCTGAAGAGCACGGCGGACTGGCCGGGCGTCACGGCGCGCTGGGGCTCGTCCAGCGCCAGGCTCACGAGGCCGTCGCCGACGGACTCCACGCGCGCGGAGACGGCGGGGGCGCGGTGGCGCATCTGCACGCGCACGGCGTCGCCGGGGACGGGCGGGGCGGCGAGCCAGTTCAGCTCGCCGATGGCCACGCCGCCGCGCAGCAGCTCATCCGCCGTGCCCACCACCACCTCGCGCGTCTGCGGACGCGTGCCGATCACGTACAGCGGCAGCGACCGCCCGCCGCCCAGGCCGCGCCGCTGGCCCACGGTGTAGCGCGCGTACCCGTCGTGCTCGCCGATCACCTCGCCGCTGCTCGTCACCAGCGCGCCGGGGGAGAGCGACGGATGGTCCACGCCCAGCCGCTTGCCCAGGAACCCCGCGTAGTCGCCCGAGGGAACGAAGCAGATCTCCATGCTCTCCGGCTTTTCGGCGGTGGTGAGGCCCAGCTGCCGCGCCATCTCACGCACCCGCGGCTTGGTCAGCTCGCCCAGCGGGAACATCAGCCTCGGCAGCATCTCCGGGGGGAGCGCCCAGAGGAAGTACGACTGGTCCTTCTTTTCGTCCACACCGCGCAGCAGCACGGGCCGGCCGTGGTCGTCCGTCCCCATCCGCGCGTAGTGCCCGGTGGCGATGAAGTCGCAGCCCAGCATGGTTCCGCGGCGCAGCAGGTCGCGGAACTTGGTGTTGCCGTTGCAGCGCACGCAGGGGTTGGGCGTGCGCCCGGCGGCGTACTCGCTGACGAAGTCGTCGATCACGTCGCGCGTGAACTCGCGCTCCACGTCGAAGACGTAGTGCGGAATGCCCAGCCGGTCGGCCACCATGCGCGCGTCCATGATCCCGTCCAGGCCGCAGCACGACCGGGTGGGACCGTTGGCTTCCGCGTCGGCCTCCGAGTAGCAGAAGGTCTTCATCGTCACGCCGACGACGTTGTGTCCCTGCTCCACGAGCAGCGCCGCCGCCACCGACGAGTCCACGCCGCCCGACATGGCGACGAGGACGTTCTTCTTCTCCATCGCTCGATCTTCCTCAGTCGTAAACCAGCACGTTCGCTCCGGGGCAGGCGCCCCAGCCCGCGCCCCCTCCCGCTCGTCACCTCGCGACCTCCCCCAAAAACCCCGGGGGGGTTCACTGCACTCGCCCCACGCGAAAGTCTGGTTTCCTCTGAGGAAACCGTTTCCGACGCGCGCCCACTCACGCACTCACGCACCCCCGTCCTCGGCCGCCTCGTCCGGCTCGATCGTGAGCAGGTC
>DATABT010001037.1:0-5688 GCA_036259455.1 Longimicrobium sp.
TACTGGATGCGCGCAGCGCCGGATGACTGAATCGAAAGGCACTCCCGGGGAGCGCGGAGCGAGATAACGGGTCACCAGCACGGGTGAGTAGATTTCTCAGTCGGCGCCGCGAGTGTCTTCACCGGCAGCGGTCACGCGGGCGCCTCCTTCGAAATGACAGTTCTCGGTGGGGGGGGCGAATTTTTCGTGGTACTGGATGCGCGCAGCGCCGGATGACTGAATCGAAAGGCACTCCCGGGGAGCGCGGAGCGAGAGAACGGGTCACCAGCACGGGTGAGTAGATTTCTCAGTCGGCGCCACGAGTGTCTGCACCGGCAGCGGTCACGCGGGCGCCTCCTTCGAAATGACGGTTCGCGGTGGGGGGGCGAATTTTTCGTGGTACTGGATGCGCGCAGCGCCGGATGACTGAACGGGAAAGGAACTCTGGGCGAGCGCGGGCGGGCGCTACCGGAGCGCCCGCGCGGCCGCGTGGGCCAGTTCCGCGCCCCACTGGGCGTAGCCGCGCGGCGAGGGGTGAAAGCGGTCCGCGCAGAAGAAGTCATCCACCGAACCCGCACCCAGCGGAACCGAGACGTGCCGCACCGCGTCCATCTCCGCGGCCAGGCGCGCGGCGGCGCGGTCCAGCACCGTTGCGCGCAGGCCCAGCACGCCCCGCAGCGGCTGCGGAAGGCCGGGAAAGCGCCCCATCGGCGGCACGGAGGCCAGGATCACGGGAATCGCGCCGCACCGCGCGCGGATGCCGCCGACCAGCCCCCGCAAATCCGACGACCAGCGGCCGGCGGAGTGCAGCCGCAGCGTATCGTTCACCCCCAGCGCGACCACGGCCACGTCGGCGGCCACGTCCTCCGCCGGCGCGAGCAGCTCGTCGCGGGTGATGGCGGCGGTCGCGCCGTTGCGGCCCAGGACGCGCCAGTGGACGGGCCGCCCCGTCTCCGCGGCCAGAGCGGCGGAAACCTGCCCCGCCAGCCCCTCCTGGTGATCCGCCGCGCCCACGCCCGCCGCCGTGGACTCGCCCAGCACCAGCAGCCGCACGGACGCCCCGCGTCCCGGCACCTCGCCCGTGCGCGGCCCCGCCGCCTCGGGAAGGCGCGGCGTGGTGCGGCGCACGCGCCTGCCCTGCGCCACCAGCACCGGCGCCAGCAGCCCCGTGCTCACGTTCACCGCCACGCGCAGCAGCAGGTCGGCCATCCGCGAAAGCAATCCGTGGTTGTCGTGAGTTTGCGGAGGAGGAGAGTAGTGGATGTGGCGCGTGGTGCAAGTCCTGCCACGGGGACGCAGCGACGCGGAATCAAAACTTTTCGCGCTGACCCCGTGCGCGGAGCGGAGTGTCCGTATACAATATACGATCATCCGCCACTCGCCCGGACTCATCCACAGGAACCAGATGACGGACTGGACCACACGGCTCATCCACCCGCAGTCGCATCCACCCGAAGGCTTTCGCTCGCTGGTGCCGCCGGTGCACCGCGGCTCCACGACCGTGTTCTCCAGCGCGGCGGAGGTTTCGGACGACTGGCGCAGCCGCGACCGCTACAACTACGGCCTGTACGGCACGCCCACCACCCGCGAGCTGGCGGGGCGCATCACCGAGCTGGAAGGTGGCGAGTACACGTTCATCACCCCCGGCGGGCAGGCGGCCATCGCGCTGGTCGGGTTCGCATTCACCCGCGCCGGCGACCACGCGCTCTTTCCCGACAGCGCCTACGGCCCCACCCGCCAGTTCGCGGAAGAGGTGCTGGCGCGGTTCGGCGTCGGCGTGGAGTGCTACGCCCCGGGCATTGGGGCGGGCATCGAGGCGCTGATGCGACCCGAGACGCGCCTGGTGTGGTGCGAGAGCCCGGGCTCGGTGACGATGGAGGTGCAGGACGTGCCCGCCATGGCCGCGGCGGCGCACCGGCACGGGGCGGTTGTGGCGCTGGACAACACGTACTCCGCCGGCGTCTACTTCGACGCGTTCGCGCACGGCGTGGACGTGACCATGCAGGCGCTCACCAAGTACGTCGGCGGGCACAGCGACCTGCTGCTGGGCTCCGTGACCGCGCGCACCAGCGCGGAGTACGAGGCGCTGGGGCTCATGCACGCGCGCCTGGGACTGGGCGCCTCGCCGGACGACTGCTCGCTGGCGCTGCGGGGAATGCAGACGCTGGGCGTGCGGCTGAAGGCACTGGAGCAGTCCACGCTTCACGTGGCGCGGTGGCTGGCGGAGCACCCCGCCGTGGAGCGCGTGCTGCACCCCGCGCTTTCCGGCTGCCCCGGCCACGATCTGTGGACACGCGACTTCACCGGCAGCACCAGCGTGTTCTCCATCGTGCTCGCCGAGGGCGCCACGCGCGAGGCGATCGAGACGTTCGTGGACGCGCTGGAGCTGTTCGAGATCGGCTACAGCTGGGGCGGCGTCACCAGCCTGGCGGTCCCCTTCTTCGACCTGCGCCGCACCCACGGCCCCTCGTACGACGGCCGTCTGGTGCGCCTGAACGTCGGCCTGGAGCACGTGGACGACCTGACGGCGGACCTGGAGCAGGCGCTGCGGCGCGCCAGGCTCCCCGCGCGTGGCGGCTGAGCAGACGCGGAAGGCCGCACGAGAAGGCCGGGGCCTCCGCGCGTGATTCAGAGAGTGTTGCTGAACCTCGTGTCTAAACAGTCATCCTGAGTCATTGGCGCTACGCGCACCCTGTCGGATGAAAGTCGCTCGCGCCGCGAACTGTCATTCCGAAGGAGGCGCCCACGGGGTCTCGACGCGTGCCGGATAGCTGGCGCCGACTGAGGAATCTGCTCGCCCGGGCAGGTGCCGGGCCCCGCCCGACGGACGTCGCCCGGATCCCTTTCTGAGCCTGTAGACGCGGAGCGTCCTCCATCCTCCCAGAAACGTGATATGACCTTCGGCCGGAGACCTCCGGTTTGCCGGCCGGCCTTCCGCTCCGATCACCGTGGTCCAGCCAGCGCCTGCTCTTACAGATCGCAATCGGGTGGATGATGTTCCCCAGCGGACATCGTGACGCGTCGCGGCCATCCTGCCTCCTCAAAAAATTCGGATTCGGTCCCCTCGCCGGCAGCATCCTTTCTACCAAGGACCGCGTGCATCCCGCCGACACCATCCGGGCCGCCACCAGTCGTCGGAACCGCGTCCGCCCAGCAACGCCGACTATCTTGGGAGGCGACGTTTCTTTGGAGGAGGGAGGCGCCACTCGACGGAAAGTCCTTCGGTCGCGCCGCAACCGTTTACGTTCCATCAGGTCAAGCGCGGGCGCTCGCTAAGGCTAAGAAAGGAATCGGACGAAGTTCGTCTGAGCGGGGCGTGGCACCAGCACGGGCGAGTAGATTTCTCAGTCGGCGCCACGGGTTCCTGCAACGGCAAAGGCTACGCGGGCGCCTCCTTCCAAATGACAGCCGTGGCGAACGACTTTCGTCCGACAGGGTGCGCGTAGCGCCGGATGACTCAGGATGACCTGAGTCGAATCCGAGAGGCCTGGGAACACCCTCTCAGTCCCGGCGGCGTCAGGGTGAGAGCCGCCGCCGGGGGACCCGCCCGTCCCGCGGCTGCCACGGGATGGGCGGGGTCCTTACCGAGATCAGGCGAGCACCACGTCCGGCTCCGCCTCCACCGCCGAGACGGTGACGGTCTGCGCCGCCGCCGGCGGATACTGCAGGGCGAGGTAGGAGTCCGGCACGTCCAGCGCCAGCCCGCCGCCCACCTCCGTGCCGTCGTCGCGGTGCAGGCGCAGGGTGTAGCTGGCCGCGTACAGCACGCCCGACGTGTGCGGCGCCGCGTCGATGGAAAAGGTGACCGACGATTCCTTGAACTCGCCCACGGAGACGGTCTGCGAAAAGCCCAGCACCACGCTGAGCTTGGCCGACACCTGCGCCTCCACCCCCACGTCCACGCCGGCCTCGAAGCCCACCTCGATGCCCGTCTCCACGCTGTACGTCTTGCTGCTGTCCTCGCTCACCCCCACCGTGGTGGTGGTGCTGGGCGAGGTCTGCTGCGTGTCGTTGCGGTTGTAGAAGTGGATGATGCGATGGTAGTTCGCCTCGCGCCGTACGGTGTAGAACGGCGTGTGCTCCACCTGCCACCCCACCGACACCTTTTCGCCCGTGCTGTCCACGTCTTCCGTGTCCGCGACCGACGTGAACGGCACGGTGACGATGCGGTCCACCACGGGCTCGGTGTAGGTGCCCGGGTCCGTGTATCCGGTGAGCTCGGGCATCTCCGGCGAGTCGAACGTCTGCACGGGGAAGGGCAGGTTGAGCACCCACAGCGCGGCGTCCGACGCCGGCGCGTCGTGCGATGCGTTGCCCACGAAGCCCAGCGAGGCGATGAGCCCCGTGGCGCCCCCGTCGTACACCGGGGTGGCCACGCGCCAGGCGCTGAACTTGTGGTCGGCGTCGGAGTTCTTGGTGTTGTAGATGAACTCGCCGGCGTACGCCGTGTGCACCAGGTCCTTGCGCACGCAGACGATGTCGCTGGTGGACGGCGCGTTGTCCTGGTCGCTGCCGAACACGTGCCCCAGCGCCACGTACCCGGACGGAGCCAGGGGCCGCCAGCAGGCGCCGCCGTACTTGCTGTTCATTCCCTTGTTGCGCCAGATGCGCTCGTACCCGGTAGGCCGGGCCAGCGGCGCGCCGCTGCCGGCCGCACCCACGGTGCCCTTGACGCAGAGCGCCGCGATGTTGCCGTCGTCGCCGAAGTAGTCCACCCCCACGCTACCCAGCGCGTAGAAGCCCGAGGGCGGCACGGGGTGGTAGAACGCGCCCTTGTACTTGGCGTCGCTCTTCTCGCTGCTCCACCGGAACTTCATGCCGGTGGTGAACGCCAGCTCCAGCTCTCCGAACTGCATGGACGTGGTGGCCATCGGTTCCTCCCGCGTGCGGCCGTGACGAACTGGGTGCCGCCCCGGCTCGTTCCGGGGCGCGGGGGGGAAGATGCCCGGCGGACTTCAAGGCCCTTTCCCCGTTCGCGTCACAGACCCCGCGCAAGGGTGCATCAACGGGCATTGACGCTTGCCCCGGCGCGGCGGCGGGGTTATCCATGAGCTTGTCCCCCAACGCTTTCCGCCACCGTGACGCACCCGGATACTCCACCCGCCGTCTCGCTTTCACTGCTGGGCACACCCGTCATCCGCCGGGACGGGGCGCAGGTCACCGGGCGCGCCGCGTACCGCCGCCGGCTGGCGCTGCTGGCGGTGCTGGCGTCGGCGCGCGGCCGGCCGGTGGGGCGCGAGCGGCTGATGGCGCTGCTGTGGCCCGAGCACCCGCCGGAGTCCGCGCGCCACACGCTCTCCGAGTCGCTGTACGTGCTGCGCCGGGAGCTGGGGGAGATCTTCGCCGCCGCGGGAAGCGAGGTGGCGCTGGACCCGGCGCGGGTGGAAAGCGACGTGGCGGCGTTCGAGGGCGCCCTGCGCGAGGGGCGGCGGGCGGAGGCGGTGGAGCTGTACCGCGGGCCGTTCCTGGACGCGTTCTACGTGGAGGGCGCGCCGGAGTTCGAGCGCTGGGCGGAGGAGGAGCGGGACCGCCTGGCCCGCGCCTTCGCGGGGGCGGTGGAGGCGCTGGCGGAAGAGGCCGAGGCGGCGGGAGACGCGCTGGGCGCGGCGGCGTGGTGGCGGCGGCTGGCGGCGCACGACCCGTACAGCGGGCGCGTGGCGCTCCGCCTGGTGGCCGCCCTGGGCCGCGGCGGCGAATCCGCCGCGGCGC
>DATABT010001038.1:0-2951 GCA_036259455.1 Longimicrobium sp.
GTTCGATCGAGGGGCGGATCGGTTGATAACGGGCGCCTGCGCCGCCGGCGCGCAGGCCGCCGCGAGCGCGAGCAGCGCGGCGAGGGGATGGACGGCGCGGCGGATGTTGGGCATGCGACGGAACGTACGCCGCCGGGCGGATGCGGGGCAACCGGGTCCGCCTGGCCGTAACGCATGCCCCGGTCCCCCCGGGTTGAATTGAACCCAGGGGTATGACGGCCCCAAGCCCCGTCTTTGCTCGTTCCTCGCAAACCGGGGCTTCACCGCTCGCCTGGGCCGCGCCCGGTGCGCGCCCGCGCGGATGAAGCGAATGAAGCTGAAGCCCCGCCGGGCAAGCGCAGCGCGCCCAGGGCGGGGCTTGTGGCATTCATGGCCCCGGTTTGACCCGGGGTGTTCCGGAAGGTGTGTCCGCCCCGCGGATCGGCGCTGGGCGGCCCTCAGAAACGCACGTCCACGCGCGTGGTCCAGGTGCGCACCGGGGCCTGGGGATGCATGTCGAACGCGGCCGTCACCTCGGGGCCGGCGGAGTTCACCTCCGGGTCGACGCCAGGATAGTCCGTCCAGATGGCCAGGTTGCGCCCGCCCACCGTCAGCTCCACGCCGGACGCCCCGAACCGCCGCGCCCAGCCGCGCGGCGCGGAGAGCGTGACCGCCACCTCGCGCAGCCGCACGAAGTCCGCGTCGTGCACAAAGCCGGCGCGCGAGCCCTGCAGGGCCGCCACCACGCGCGCCTGCTCGTCCATGGGCGTGGCGGGGTCGTAGTCCGCGCGGCAATTCTGGCGCGTGGCGCAGCGCAGGTTGTTCGTCAGGTCCAGCAGCCGCGCGCCGCCCGCGTAGTCCGCCCGCGCGTACAGGCTCAGCATTCCGCCCAGCCGCACCGTCCCCGCCACCGCCCCCAGCCGCTCCGGCAGCGACGAGCCCAGGAACTCCTCTTCCGTACCCAGCTGCACCTCGCAGACGGACGTGCCCGTGCACACCTCGATGATGCCGTCGCCGTCGCGGTCTTCCGCGCGCAGCACCGGGCGAAAGTAGTACGAGCCCAGCGGCCGGCCGTGCCGGTTGGCCGTCGCGAAGACGCCGGAGCCGGGGATGAAGCCGTCTTCGTCGGCCTCCACCCGGTTGCGGTTGCGCGCGCCGCTCGCCTCGATCTCCCACGCCACGAAGCCCGCGCGCCCGCCCCGCAGCGCCGCCTGCACCTCCACGCCGTCGTTGTGCAGGCTCCCCATCGACCGGAACCCCGCCGCCTGCGGCACCGTGCCGATCAGGTGGCGCGTCTCGCGCCGGTACGCCGTCACGCCGACGGAGAGCGCGCGGCGGAACAGCTCGACGTCGATGCCGCCCTCCCGCTCCGCCAGCGTCTCGGGGCGCGGGCGCGCGGGGCAGGCGCCGGCGCACGGACCCGGCGGCAGCGCGGAGAGCGCCTCCACCCCGCGCGCCGTTTCTCCGTACGCCGCCCGCAGCCGCAGCCCGCCGATCCACGGCTGCGCGGGGAACCACCGCCCCCGGCTCAGCTCCCACTCGCCGCCGGCGGAGTACGACCACTGCGGCTGCCGCGTGCGGCTCGGCTCGTCCCGCCGCACCGCGCCGGAGAAGGCCAACCCGTGGCGCCAGCGCAGCACGCCGGCCAGGTACGCGCCGACGTCCGACTGCTCGTCGCGCAGCGTCTGGCGCACGGCGCCGCTGTCTTGCTGAACGCGGTCCAGCGTCCGCCCCAGCCGCTCCAGGCCCAGCGACGCCGTACCGCGAAAGGAGCGGATCCGCTGCTCCGCGTTCAGCCGCGCGCCCGCCGTGGACCGCGCCCGCTCCAGCGCCACGTCGCGGCGAAAGGTGCCGGTGTTTCCGGGGATGCCCCGCGTGAGCGCGGTCACCTCGTCCGCGTCCGCCGCGTCGCGGCTGGCGTACAGGTCCAGCGCCAGCCACTCCAGCGGCGACCGCCACCGTGCCGACGCGCCCAGCGTGGTGTGGCGGACGGATTCCCGGTTGAAGTAGAAGTCGTCCTCCGGCGGCAGCGTGCGGTAGCCGCGCCGGACGTCGTCATCCACGGCGAAGCCCTCCAGCCCCGCGGCAATGCGCCCGAACTGGCTCTGGTCCCCGAACGGCAGCGCCGTCTCGCGCCGCACGTGAGCGCCGTGAAACGCCAGCCGCACCCGGCTCCCCGTCCACCCCGCGTTCGCGCGCAGGCTGCGCATCTCGCGCTCGCTCGTCGCCAGCACCCCGTCCGCGTTCTCCATCCCGCCGGAGAGCGCCCACGAAAGGCCGCCGGAAGGTTGGGAACCGCGCACGGCGAGCCCCGCGGTCACGGACCGCCCGGTGCGGAACGGGCTCGCCTGCTCCAGCGGGTTGAAGGAGAGGAGCGTTCCGTCGCCCGGGCAGCTTCCGCGCGCCTGCAGCTGCAGCGTGCAGGTGCCGGAGGAGCCCAGGCGCGTAAAGTTGGCCGGGTACTCCGCCACGTCGTCGCGCGCGCCCAGGCCCGTCCACGCGTGGAATCGCGGCCCCTGGCCCCGGCCGGTTCGCGTGGTGATCTCCAGCACTCCCGCCGCCGCCTCGGGGCCGTACACCGCCGTGGCCGCCGGCCCGCGGAGCACCCGCACGCCCTGCACGTCGCCGGGATCGATGTCCTCCAGCCGCGACGTTCCCGCGCCGCCCACGTTGATGGTCAGCGCGGCGGGATGAGAGATGACGCGGATGCCATCCACCACCACCAGCGGATCGTTGCGCAGCAGCACGCTGGACGGCCCGCGGATCCACAGCCGCGGCGCCGCGCCCACGCTGCCGCCAGACTCCAGCACGTTCAGCCCCGCCGCCCGCCCGCGGATCAGCTCCGTGACCGTGGAGGCGGGGCTGAACGTGCTGGAGTCTGGCGGCAGCGTGGGCGCGGCGCCGCGGCTGTGGATCCGCGGGCCGTCCAGCGTGCTGCTGCGCAACGATCCGCTGGTGGTGGTGGATGGCAT
>DATABT010001039.1:0-2732 GCA_036259455.1 Longimicrobium sp.
GCCCGCGGATGCGCCGAAGCCGGCGAAGCCGGCAGCCAGGCGGAAGCGCGCTACCGCGCGGACGTAACGCGCGCCGCCGGGGTGCGATCCGCGTAGTTGAAGGTCCGCGCGGTTTGCGGGGCTTTCCGCTTTCGTTGCGGCGGATTCATCCGCTCCGTCGCGAGCCCGCGGAAACGGTCCACCGTGTGTCGCGCGCCCGCGCCGTGCACGGTACGCCGGCTGCACGCTGACCGGCGCCGCCCGATCGAGATCGATCCACCGAACACGAACCGCCGCTCCGGGTATCGGGGCGGCGGTTTTCGCGCGTGTGGGAACATACGGCGCGGGGTGTGCACAACGGACCGCGCAATCCTTCTACGGCATCACGGATGAAGCGGCTGGTACTCTTCGACATCGACGGCACGCTGCTCTCGGCCGGCGGCGCGGGGGCGCGCGCCGTGTACGCGGCCATGCGCGAGGTCTACGGCGGAACGGGCGCCACGGTCGGATACAGCCTGGGCGGCCGCACGGACCCGCAGATCGTCCGCGAGCTGCTGATGCCCGCGGGATACTCCGAAGAAGAGGTGGAGGCGGGGCTGGAGGCGCTGTGGGACAAATACCTGCGCAACCTGCGGGTGGAGCTGGAGAAGACCCGCATTCACCCGCTTCCCGGTGTTCCCGCGCTGCTGGACCGGCTGGAGGCGTCCGGCGATCCCACCGTGCTGGGCCTGCTGACGGGGAACGTGGAAGAGGGCGCGCGCCTCAAGGTCGACGCGGCGGGGCTGGGCTTCGGCCGCTTTCGCGTGGGGGCGTACGGATCGGACCACTGGCAGCGGCCCGAGCTCCCCGCCGTGGCCGCGCGCCGGGCGCGTGAAAAGACGGGGCTGGACTTCGAGGGGAAGGAGATCGTCATCATCGGCGACACGCCGTTCGACATCTCCTGCGGCGCGCACCTGGGCGTGCGGACCATCGCCACCGCCACCGGCACGCACAGCGCGGTGGACCTGGCGCGGCACGGTCCCGACTACCTGTTCGAGGACCTGACCGACCTGGACGCCGTCTGGCGCGCCATCATGGAATAGCGGACGCGGAGGAACGAAAACGAGGACGCGGGGGCGATGAACCTCCGCGTCCTCCCTCTTTTCCTTCGCGCCCCCCGCGTGACACCCGGACGGGCGGGGACGGCGTCATCCGCAAGGCGGCAACCGGCTACTCGTCGTCATCCTCGTCGTCCGCGCTGAAGCGGGACGGCGGGGGCTCGTTCACCGCGTCGGGCATGTCGTGGATCCACGCCGGCGGCGTGCGCCCACGGCGAAGATACAGGTCGCGGAACAGGTCCACGGCCTCGCGCCGCGCGTCGGGGCGCTCTTCTTCGGGAAGTGCCCACAAGAGCAGGTCCAGCACGGCCGCGGCGTCCGCCACCGGCACCGCGTCGTCTGGCCCACCGGCCATCCCCTCCCGCAGCTCGCGCGCGTAGTACCGCTTCCACAGACGCAGGTTGCGCTCGTACGGCACGGAGCCGTCGATGAACTTCTTGGTCGCGCCGACCTTTACGCCTGCACGCTTGGCCACCTTTCGCAGCGACGTCCGGGCGACCTGCGCCCGCACGTGCTCACGAATCCGGTCGATGGCCGTCTCCGCACGCTCGCTCACAGGCTCCTCCCGCGCGGGAGGAACCGGGGCTCTTGTGCACTTCGTTTACGTTGAGTTGGCTTACACTCTACAGATTAGAGACGCTTTTCGAACCATGCAAGAGGCAGAATTCAAAACTCCAACACTTATACAGCGTAGACAGGAGCAAGGCCCCGCCTCATTCTGGGCCATACAAGGCCTAAGTCGTTGCGAAATAGAGCGTCCGCCGGACCGTGCCGAACCGGACAGCCGTGGTCACGCGTGCTCACCGGTGTCCCATTCGGGATGCCAGAAGGAACACTGGAAAGTGATCAGAGCAGGGCCACCAGGGCCCCGACCGCGGACAGAAGCACCGCCGCCACCGCGATCCCGACCGCCAGCTGCGCCCGCGCCGCCGCCGCCGCCGCGGTCGCGCGAAGGGCGTCCAGCGCTTCCCGCTGCTCCGCGGCCAGGGCGGCGCGATCGCGCCCGGCTTCCGTGCGCGCGCGGGCGGCGCTTTCCTCCAGCCGGCGGACCGCGGCGGGCACATCGGCGACCGCGTCTTCCACCTCCATCAGCCGCGACGCCAGGGCGTTCACTTCGTCCTGCACCCCGTCGCCGGCCAGCGCCGGCAGCATCCCCGCCGACGCGCCGAACAGGGACTGGTCCATCACCCGCCGGGCGGCGAGCACTTCTTCGATCCCCGCCTCGAAGTGGCGCTGCTCGATGCGCTTCTCCTCGTCCGCCCCCGGCTCGGCGATGGTCATCTGCGCGGCCTTGAGCACCGCGTTCTTGATGTCGCCGCCGCTGGCGGGGTAGCGCTCGGCCAGGGCGCGAAAGTCCACGTCCGGCCCCAGCGGCGTCTTGCGGCCGTGAAGCTGCACCTTCCAGATCTTTTCGCGCTCCTCCGGCCCCGGCTGCTCGAAGAGGATGTGCGTGCGGATGCGCCGCTCGAACGCCGGGTCGAAGTTGGCGGCCAGGTTGGTGGCGAAGATCACGACGCCCGGGAACTCCTCCAGCTCGCGGAGCAGCACGTTGACGACGGCGTTGGCCTCGCGCTGGTAGCCCTGGTCCATGGACGTGAAGCGCCGCCCCGCGATGGCGTCGGCCTCGTCGAAGAAGAGCACGGCGTCCTGCTCCTG
>DATABT010001040.1:0-2934 GCA_036259455.1 Longimicrobium sp.
CCCCCGCCCGCCCGCACCCGCGGGCGGGCCGCGCCATGGCCTCCGTGGCGGCGCGGCGCGCGGCCGTTCACGGCGTGCCCGGTTGCGAAGAGCCCTGCCCGGACGGCGGGGCTTTCTGGCGTCTACGGCGCACGCTTCTGGGGGCGGATGTTCGGGCCGCTTTTCGTTAACCCGGCCTGACGCCTTGCGTGTGGCACGTCCGCGTCGTACAATCCCCAGTGTCCAACCGCCGAACCTAGACAAAGTGGCCGGGCGGCCGCGCCGGATGACGCGTGGCGCCACGTGCCGATCGAGACGCTGCGTGCCTTCATGCACCAGCTGGTGCTCGACACGTCGTTACGCGACGTGGCGGCACTGGTGGGGCTGGGGCACGAGGCGCTGCGCAAGTTCGTAAACGGCACCACCGAGCGCCCGCACCAGCGAAGTCTGCGGGCCATGGGGCAGCTGTTCAACGAGCGTCAGGCGCTGCAGGCGCGCGAGCGTGCCACCGTTCCCTCGGCCGGCCAGCTCAAGCTGCTGCTGCCGCGTGGCCTGGACCACGCCAGGGCCGAGGTGCGCGCGGTGTTCGACGCCATCCGCGGCACGCGCAAGGCGGGCGCCTACGCGCACGACATGGAGCAGTACCTGCTGCGCAAGCTGGACGAGGAGTACGCGGCGGAAGCCGGCTGGGGGCCCTCGCGCAAGCGCAGCCGCAAGTAGCCATCCGTCGTGGATGGACGACAACGAGCCCGTCTCCGGCAGGAGGCGGGCTTTTCCGTTCCACACGGACGCGCATGGGCGAGGTGCCGACGATCGCGGCCCGTGCGTTGATCCGCACGCGCCCGGACGACATCATCATCATCACGCACTCACGCACTCACGCACTCACGCACTCACGCACTCACGCACTCGTCGCCCGCGGCGGTCCGCGCCTTGCGCCTGCCCTTCGCGCGATCCCCAACCCTCCGCGCGTGCCCGATGATCCAGCTGCTGACCCGTACCAGAACCCAGTCCGCCGACCAGCCACCGCCCGCGTTTCCCCTGCGCGTGGGCGGCATCGACGTGGGCTCCAACGCCATCCGCTTTCTGGCCGCGGAGTTCACCGCGCCCACCCGCTACCAGGTGCTGGCGGAGCAGCGCGAGCCGGTGCGGCTGGGGCACGAGGTGTTTCTCTCCGGCAAGCTGGCGCGCGGCGCCATGGAAGCCGCGGTGCAGGCCATCGCCGTCTTCCGGCTGCAGATGGAGGCGCTGGGCATTCAGCACTATCGCGCCGTGGCCACCAGCGCCACCCGCGAGAGCCGCAACGGCGAGGAGTTCGTGGCGCGCGTGCGCCGCGAGACGGGGATCGAGCTGGAGGTGATCACCGGCAGCGAAGAGGCGCGCCTGGTCTACGAGGCCGTCAAAGCGCAGGTGCCGTTCGGGGGGAAGAAGTGGCTGCTGGTGGATCTGGGCGGCGGGAGCGTGGAGGTGTCGCTGGTCGATCACTCCGCCATCCTGTGGAGCGAGTCGCACACGATGGGCTCCGTGCGGCTGCTGGAGGAGCTCGCGGTTTCCGGCGAGGAGCCGGGGCGCTTTCAACGGCTGCTGGAGGAGTATGCCGCCACGCTGCGCATCCCCGTGATCGCCCAGCAGTGGAACCCGGCGGGGCTCATCGCCACGGGCGGAAACATCGAGGCGCTGGCGCGGCTGGTGGGTGCGGACCCGGGGCGCGGCCGCGTGGCGTCCGTTCCGCTGGCGGAGCTGCGGGCGGCGATCGAGAAGCTGTCGCGCCTCTCCTTTCGCCAGCGCGTGGAGGAGCTGGGGCTGCGCGAGGACCGCGCGGACGTCATCCTTCCCGCGGCCATGGTCTACGAGCGGGTCGCCACGCTGGCTGGCGTGAGCGCCGTGCTGGTGCCCGCCGTGGGGCTCAAGGACGGCCTGCTGGTGGACCTGGTGGACGACCTCACCACCCATGAGGCCCACGAGGTCCGCAAGGAGAAGCAGGCGCTCGCGGGCGCCATCGCGCTGGGCAAGCGCTACCTGTTCGACGAGGCGCACGCCACGCACGTGGCGCGGCTGGCGGGCTCGCTCTTCGACCAGCTGCAGAGGGTGCACCGGCTTGACGCGGCGGACCGCCGGATGCTGCTGGCGGCCGCCGTGCTGCACGACGTGGGCATCTTCATCGGCCACAAGAAGCACCACAAGCACTCGCTGTACATCATCTCCCAGTCGGAGATCCCGGAGTTCACGCCGCGCGAGATCGCGGTGATCGCCAACGTGGCGCGCTATCACCGCAAGGGCGTTCCCGCGCTGCACCACGAGCCGTACACGGGGCTGGACTCGGAGGATCGCGAGCGCGTGGTGAAGCTGGCCAGCCTTCTCCGCATCGCCGACGCGCTGGACCGCGAGCACCTGCAGGCCGTGCGCGCCGTCAAGGCGGCCGCGGGCAAGGGCAGGCTCACGCTGGAGCTGGACGGCACCGGCGACCTGCTGCTGGAGCGCTGGGCCCTGCGCCGCAAGGCCGGCCTCTTCGCCGACACCTTCGGGCTGGAGGTGGAGGTCGCCGGCGACAGGGAGGGGTAATCTCACTCACATCCGGCAGAAGACGCCACACGGAGCCACAGACTCTGTTCCTCCGTGTGAAACCCCACTCGTCTGGGGGTTCATCGTCGAAGTAGTTGCACGCGTAGCGCGCCACTGGCATTTCGAAGGAAGCGCCCGCGCGATCGCTGCCAGTGCAGGATTTCCGTGGCGCCGAATGAGAAATCTACTCTCCGGTACTGGTGGTCAGCCTGCGTGCTGGATCCGGCCCCGCAGGCTTTTCCGCCTACTAAGCAAAGCATCACGCGGAAGTCGTAGAGGAAACGATCGAGGGCGCAACGAGGATTTCTCCGGTTCCTGTCCCTGTTCCTCCGCGCCGCTCCCCGTGAATCGTTCTTCCTATCCCTCGCGGCGGGCGAAGTAATCGCGCTCGAT
>DATABT010001041.1:0-4008 GCA_036259455.1 Longimicrobium sp.
CGGCACGAAGTCGCCGGTGCGGGCGTTGTAGATCACCGTGCCCAGGATGTCGGCCGGGAGGAGGTCCGGGGTGAACTGGATGCGCTGGAAGGAGGCGTCGATGGTATCCGCGAGGGTACGGACGGCGAGCGTCTTGGCCAGCCCGGGGAGGCCCTCCATCAGCACGTGCCCGCCGGTGAGCAGCCCGATGAGCAGCCGGTCCACCATGTACTCCTGCCCCACCACGCGCCGGTGCACCTCCGCGGTAATGCGCTGCAGAAAGTCCGCGCGCGGCGGCGCGGCGGGCGGTGCGTACGGTGAAGGCTGCGTCATGGGTTGGTGGTTCGGTGGATCGCGACGATGTGCCCGGGCGTGCTTCAGCGCGAGCGCCCCCTCCGGGCTCGTAAACCTCGCCCACAAGAATCCTGGGGGAGGTTGAATGCCATTCCGGGGCGCGGGTCCGGAGCGCCTTGGCCGGCTCCGCGCTGCGCCCTGGCCAAAGGCCGGTCGGGGGGAGAAGGCCCCGGCTACACTGCTTCCGTAGCAGATGCTTCCGCAAGACGCACGACCGCCGCGAGCCGGTACGGGCCCGCGGCGGCCAGTCGTCGCCAGAAGAATGCCGCGGCGGCGCGTCAGCCGTTGCCCAGCGCCTTCAGCACCACCTCGCGCACCTCGGGGCTCTTGTCGCGGATCAGGCGCTGGAGCACCGCGCGGGCCGCATCGCCCCCGATCTCCCCCAGCGCGCGCGCCGCCTCCACGCGGATGGGCGTGGGCGTCCGGGAAAAGAATCCGCCGGCGGACGCGCGCTGCGCCAGCACGGGCACCGCGCGCGGATCGCCCACGCGGCCCAGGGCGCGAACGACCTCCACCTCCACCTCGCCGTCCGTCTCCTGCGGCAGGCGGTTCAGCAGCGGGCCCACGGCAACGGGGAGCTTGGTCAGCCCCAGGCCCAGCGCCGCGGCGCCGCGCAGGCTGGCCTCGCGGTCGTTCAGCCCCTTCGCCAGCAGCGGCACCGCCTCCTCGCCGCCGACCTTGCTGAGCGCCAGGATGGTCTCGCGGCGCACGCGGGCGTCGGAGTGCTCGATGGTGCGGCGAAAGTGCTCGACGGCGTCCGCGCTGCGGATTTCGCCCAGGATGCCGACCATGTTGCGGACCACGAACCAGCGCTCGTCGCCGATCATGTCTTCCAGCAGCGGCACGCCCACGTGGTCCAGCGCCACCAGGGCGTCCCGGTAGGCGCGCCGCGCGCTCACGTCCGTGGCCGCCACCAGCTCGCGCACCAGCGGCGTCACCGTGTCGGTGCCCACGTGGAGGAGCGTGGATCGGAGGCCCGTCCGCTCGTCTTCCGTGCGCGCCTTGCCCAGCCGCTGCACCAGTTCCTCGATCACCGCGCGGGTGCTGACGCGGTGGATGGCCAGCATGACCATCGCGCGGGTGGCGGGGTTGCGGCCGTGCATCTCCTCCGCGTCCTTGCGAAGGTCCTGCACCAGGCCGATGCCGCGGTCCATCATCCCGTGCGTAAGGCAGTACTGCGCCAGGAATTCCAGGCGATTCAGCACCGTCAGCCGCTCGCCGTCCGTCCCCCGGCGCAGCAGGCGGCGCAGCTCTTCCGTGTCCTCGCTCTCCACGCGCACGGCGGAATCGCGCACCTGCTCGTACATGTCGTGCGCGCTCCACAGCTGGATGCCGCCGTCGTCCAGCCCGCCCACCACGCCGGCCGCGGCATCCTCCGTCTCGAACGCGGAGTGCGCGGCGTGGGCCGGCTGCAGCCAGGCGCCGTCGATGGAGATGCGCGACGCCCCCGCCGCCTCCAGCGCCGCCGCCAGCCCTCCCGCGGCCCGGACCACGCGCGGCGGGAGCGCGACGGCGGAGAGAAAGCGGCCCAGCGACTCGCTCCCCACGTCGTTGCGGATGATGACGGCCGTGACGCCGTGCTCGCACAGCCGCGCAACGAAGCGGTCCACGTGCCCGGATCGGGGCGCCGTTCCGCCGGCCAGCTGCACGCCCGCGGGGGAGCAGCGCAGCGACAGGTACTCGCCGGACGCGAGCAGCGCCTGCGCCAGGTTGAGCACCGCCTGCGTGTGGGTGGGGTGCGTGAGGGGATAGAACTCGCTCAGCGCGTACGCCTTCGCGAGGTCCACCAGCAGGCGGCCGGGAGAGGTGGGGTTGGCCATGGCGGATGCGTTCAGCGCTTGATGCGCGCTCCCTTGTCTTCGGAGCGGAAGATCCAGGCGGCCAGCGCGCCGGGGCGGATGGCGCGCTCGCGGTGCCAGGGCTGCATGTCCCACCCGGAGCCGCCCTCGGCGCCCGGCTGCGCGTCGATCTCGCGGAGCACGGCGGCCGCGCGGTCGCGCCAGACGGCCCAGTTCTCCGCGCGCAGGTCCACCCATCCCTTGCGCGCGGTCTGCGTGGGCGCCTCCCCCGGCTCCGGCTCGATCTCCACCTTCCTGCCGCGGAGCACGCGGGCGCCGTCCGGCAGCAGGACGGCCAGCCTGGCGGTCAGCATCCGTGTCCGCAGGTCGCCATCCGCCGAGACCAGCGCGTCCGCCTGCCGGCAGAAGGTGGACGGCTCCAGCGAGGCGGCGGCGTCCAGGCTCCCCGCGCACAGGCGGCGCAGGATTTCCGCCTCGTACAGCAGCTTGGTCAGGCGCGGCGGGCCCAGCATCTCGAACGCCACGCTGCGCTCGCCCCCCTCCGCCTCCATCTGCTCCATCCGCCGCAGCGCCGACTCGCGCAGCACCCCCGCGCGGTACGTGGGCCCGCTGGTCGATGCGTCCAGCGCCGCGACCACGTCGTGCCCGGTCGGAAAGCCCAGGATCTCGCGGACCGCGTCCAGCGCGATCTCTTCGGGGGTGATGAACTCCATCAGCCCCAGCGCCGTGAGCGCCTCGAACTCGTCCGGCGAGAACTGGCCGTTCTCCCCCGCGTCCAGGTGTACGCCGGTCAGCGGCTCACCGGTTTCGCGCCAGAGCGTGCCGCGCCCGAACTCCTGCCGCGCCCCGCGATCCGCGCCGGACGCGAACGCCTCCTCGAGCGGCACGGGCGCCACCGCGTCCACGCGCTGAAACGGGACGCCGCGGTGCTGCACCGTACCGCCGCGGATGGCCTTCCACGAGATGGCGGCGGTGGGCTTGATCTCCTTGACCGCGGGGGCGCCGGGGGTGCGCGCCATCAGGTACAGCAGCAGCGTCTGCGCGCCCGCCACGGACGACTTGGCGAGCAGCTGGCGCGACGGCCGGTCTTCCGAGTGCGTAAAGGGGATGTTGAGCCCCATCCCGCCCGTCCCCGCCGTGCCCACCTTGAGAAAGACGCGCGTGCCGACGGCCATCATGGCGTTCATCGCCACCCAGGTGTGGTGGATGAGCGGCGGCAGCGTCAGCGTGATCAGGTGCTTCTCGATCGTCTCCTCGTCCACCGGCCCGCGGCGCGCCGCCTCGCGCAGGCTGGAGACGGACTTGAAGACGTTCTGGTACGCGAACGCCGTGGCCGTGTTGACGCAGTCGACCACGATCTCGGGCCGATGGCGCAGGATCATCTCGCCCAGCGTGTCGCGCTCCACCGCCTCCATTCCCAGCGGTCCGAAGAGCGCGTCCAGCATCGCCCCGCGCGCGCCGGCGTCGTCCAGCACGTGGTCGCGGCCGGCGTGCTTGATGGCGGCGGGGGTGAACAGGTTGCCCCACTCGCTGTCCAGCACCGTGTCGCCCGCGAGCGGCCGCAGCGCCTCCACCCCCTCCAGCACCTCCGCTTCCGTCAGCGCGGTGATGACCAGCCGCGCGGGCTTCAGCTTGAGCACCTCGCGCGCGATCGCCATCCCCACCAGTCCGGAACCGCCCAGGATCATGACCCGGGAACCCTGTATGTCCATGGCACGCGTACGTTTGTCGTAATCGGGATGATGATGGGCGGTGGATCGTGGGATGATGGGCGGGATTCGCTCGACCTCTGGACGATAACGCGGGCGGCGGGCCCGTCGCGAGCGCCCCCTCCGGGCGCGTAAACCTCGCCCACCTCCCCCAGAAAACCCCGGGG
>DATABT010001042.1:0-5471 GCA_036259455.1 Longimicrobium sp.
TTTCGTTGCACGCACGAAGTCTGCGCCGTGAGCTGTCATTTCGAAGGAGGCGCCCACGAGGACTTGCCTCATGCAGGATCTTGTTGCGCCGACTGAGAAATCTACTCACCCACGCTCATGGCTGGCCGCACGTCCCGGAACCCGCCTCCGATGCGCCGCACAGAAGCGGGTCGAGGGCCGGGCCGTGGGCCGGATCACCAGCACGGGTGGGTAGATTTCTCAGTCGGCGCCATGGGAATCCTGCACGGGCTGAGTTCCGTGCAGGCGCCTCCTTCGAAATGACAGTTCGGCGTCGGGTCTGTTTACCTGCAATAAAATCGACGAAGAACCACGAAACAATGGAGGACGCGGAGCCGGCGACGATGCTCCTCCGTGTCCGACCCAGCGGCTGTAGCCGGAGGCAGTTCCCGCGGTTGAAGCCCCGCACGGTTTGCGGGGCTCTCCGCTTTCGTTGTGGCGAGTTTACTCGCGCCGGCTGGGGCCGCGCAGGGCTCGCCGCCGACTCCGCCATCGGCCCCCCGCCGTTGCCCGCCATCCCCCCACCACGTAGGTTGTGCGCCGCGAAAACGTGCCCCGCGTGGGCCACTTCCGCACTCACGCACGACCGCACTCACGCACTCCCCATGGCCGAATACACCAACCTCACGCTCGACGTCCAGGACCGCATCGCCACGCTGTCCATCAACCGGCCGGACAAGCTCAACGCGCTCAACGAGCAGACCATCCGCGAACTGGGCCAGGCGATGGACGAGATCGCGAGCCGTGACGACGTCGGCGGCGTGATCCTGACGGGCGTGGGGGAAAAGGCGTTCGTCGCGGGCGCCGACATCGCCGAGCTGGCCAGGATGGGGCCGGTGGACGGAATCGAGGTCAGCCGCCTGGGCCAGCGCGTGTTCCGGCAGATCGAGCTCTCGCGCAAGCCGGTCATCGCGGCGGTGAACGGCTTTGCGCTGGGCGGCGGGTGCGAGCTGGCGCTGGCCTGCCACCTTCGCATCGCCGGCGAGAACGCGCAGTTCGGGCTGCCGGAGGTCAAGCTGGGCATCATCCCCGGTTACGGCGGCACCCTGCGCCTGCCCCGCATCGTGGGCAAGGGCCGCGCGCTGGAGCTGATGCTGACGGCGCAGTTCATCAAGGCCGACGAGGCGTACCGCATCGGCCTGGCCAACCGGGTGGTCCGCAGGCCCGAGGCGGCGGAGGGGCAGGAGGCGCCCAGCCTCAAGGACGCGCTGATCGCGGAGGCACGGTCGTTGATGCAGGTCATCCTCGCCAACGGCCCCATCGCCGTGGGGCTCGCCATCGAATGCACCACGCGCGGGATGGAGATGTCGGTGGATGACGGGCTGGCGATGGAAAGCAACCTCTTCGGCCTGCTCGCCGCCACCAACGACATGCGAGAGGGGATGCAGGCGTTCCTGGAGAAGCGGAAGGCCGGGTTCACCGGGCGGTGACAAAGAGGATCAGGTGCCCAGGTTCAAGTGCCCAGAGCTGCCTTGAACCTTGGCCCCTGGTCCTGGGCACTGATATGCGGAGCCTGAGGATGGCGAGAAGACTGTCTGCACACAGAACGCCGCGGATGGCGCCAACGTCTGCCGTAAAGCGGCTGCTGCTGCCGTCGTCGGTGGGGCCGCTGTTCGTGGAGTACGACGACGCCGCGGTGCGGTACATCCACTTCTGGCCGCAGGGCGCGCACCCGCCGGCGGGCACCCGCGTGGAGCCCACGCGCGACGACCCGCTGGGGTGGAAGGTGGCGGAGCAACTGCGCGAGTACTTCGCCGGGACGCGCCAGGACTTCGACCTGCCCCTCGCGCCCGTGGGGACGGAGTTCCGCAGGCGCGTGTGGTCCGCCCTGCGCGAGATCCCCTACGGCCAGACACGCTCCTACGGCGAGGTCGCGGACGCCATCGAGTGCCGCGCCCCCCGCGCCGTGGGGCAGGCCAACCGCCACAACCCCATCCCCATCGTCATCCCCTGCCACCGCGTAACCGCTTCGGGCGGCGGCATCGGCGGATACGCCGGCCAGTGGGAAAAAGGCGAGGGCATGGAGCGCAAACGCTGGCTCCTGCGCCACGAGGGCGTGGCGATGTAGCGGCTGCCCCCGCAGCGAATGAATCGCCGCTGGACAGGCGCAAAGCCCGCCTTCGCGGACTCGGCGGCCCGGCGGCATTCCAATCGCCTGCGCGTCCGCAACCAGGGGATAAACACCTGCGCCACCGGAAAGGTACCTCCCTCCCCCGCGCAGTTTGCGGGGGAGGGTCCGGGATGGGGCGGCCGGCGGTACGACGTGAGCCATCCACGTGCTCTGCACCCCTCGGCCGCCCGCACTCCCCCACTCCCGCACTCTCGCACCTTCTTGCACCTCCACCGCCTGCACCTGCGCAACTACCGGAACTTCGCCGAGCAGGTGCTGGAGTTTCCGCCGCAGGGCGCCGCCATCGTGGGCGACAACGGGCAGGGAAAGACCAACCTGCTCGAAGCCATCTACTACCTGGAGATCTTCCGCTCCTTTCGCGGCGCGCCCGACGAGCAGCTCGTCCGCTTTGGCGAGGAGGTGTTTCGCGTGGAGGGGCGGCTGGCGGATGAGGAGGGGCGCACGCGGGCCGTCTCCGCCGCCTTCGACCGCAAGGCGCGCAAGAAGAGGGTGGCGGTCAACGGCGCGGAGCCCGGGCGGCTGGGCGATGCGCTGGGCCAGGTGGGCGCGGTGATCTTTTCGCCGTCGGACGTGGAGCTGGTGGCGGGCGGGCCGGGCGCGCGGCGGCGCTTTCTGGACATCGTCCTCTCCCTGGCCGAGCCAGGGTACCTGCACGCCATCCAGCGCTACCGGCAGGCGCTCTTTCAGCGCAACACGCTGCTGCGGCAGGGGAGCCCCCGCGCGCTCATCGAGGCGTGGGACGAGGGGCTGGTGCTGAGCGGCAGCCGGGTGGCGGCGGCGCGGGCGGAGTGGGTGGCGGAGCGCGCGGAGAGCTTCACGGCGCACTACGCGCGCGTGGCGGGCGGACAGCCGGGGCGCATGGCCTACGCCCCCTCCGCGCCGGAGATGGGCGAGGGCGCGGGCGAGGCACAGCTGGCCGTGGCCTTTCGCGAGGCGCTGGGCCGCAGCGCCGACCGCGAGCAGCGGCGCGGAATGACGCTCGTGGGCCCGCACCGCGACGACCTGCGCTTCACCATCACCGGCGCGGAAGGCGCGGCGCTGGAGCTGCGGACGTACGGCAGCGGCGGCCAGCAGCGCACCGCCGCCATTGCCCTGCGGATGGTGGAGGCGGAAACCATTCACGCCGCGCGCGGCCGCGAGCCCATCATCCTGCTGGACGACGTGTTTGCCGAGCTGGACCCCGGCCGCTCCCAGCGCATCGTGGACTGGATCGAAACGGAGGAGGGAGGCCAGGTGATCCTGACCTCCCCCAAGCCCACCGACTTCGAGCTGCGCGGCCAGGTGCTGCCCCGCTGGGGCATTCGCGACGGCGTCGTCATTCCAGACTGATCCCTCGATCACCCTCCCACGAAACGCACCGCTGGCTCGTGCGGACCGGCCGCTTCCGCGCGGCCGGTCCCTGCCTGCCCCACCCCAACCCGCTGTAGCACGAGGGAGCAGAACGCCCCTACACAGCGTGGTTTCGCGCGCGCGCGAGCGATGCTACATTGATGGGTCCGCAACCCCGTCCCTGCCGCTGGAAGCTCGTGAACCGCACCCGCGATCCACACGCCGGAAAACCGCAGGCCGTGGGCGACGTGCTCGCCCGGTTCCTGGAGCGCACGGGAATGGCCCCTCGGGTGGAGGCCGCCGCCGTCATCCCGGAGTGGGCCGACCGCGTGGGCCCCGCCATCGCCGCGGTCACCGAGCCGCTGCGCGTGAGCGACGGCACGCTGGTGGTGGCGGTCAAGACCTCCGCGTGGATGATGGAGCTCAACCTGATGAAGGCCGACCTCATGCGGTATTTGAATGCCGGCAAGGCCGCCAAGGCCCCGGGCCGCATCGAGCAGATCGTGTTCGTGATGGCCGGGGGAACGTAATCGGCGGATTTCGGGGATTGCGCGGCCGGTGCGGACACCCCGTCGCCGGCGGGTCTGCGGAACGCCGCGGTCACAATCCGCAAAGGCGGATCTTCGTGATTTTTCACCCGCGGTTTCAACCGCCGCGGTCGCGGCAGGCGCACTCGCAAGGGACGTGAATCCGGCGATCCGTCCGTGATCCCCCGAGTTACCCGTAACCCGTTGCGCGCGCTGAACTTTCGGCCCGCGTTCGGTGTATCGGAGCAGCAGCGGATCGGCACGTTCGCCAGTCGGCGCAGAACCAACCAGGCAACAGCAGAAACCATGTCTACCAACGGCGCAGCAGGCAACGACTACAACGCAGGCCAGATCCAGGTGCTCAAGGGCCTGGAGGCGGTCCGCAAGCGCCCGGGCATGTACATCGGCTCCACCAGCGCCCGCGGCCTGCACCACCTGGTGTACGAGGTGGTCGACAACTCCATCGACGAGGCGCTGGCCGGCTACGCGGACCGGGTGGACGTCACCATCCACGCCGACAACAGCATCACCGTGGTCGACAACGGCCGCGGCATTCCCGTCGACCTGCACCCCACCGAAAAGGTGCCGGCCGTGGAGCTGGCGCTCACGGTGCTGCACGCCGGCGGCAAGTTCGACAACGAGGGCGAGGGCTCGTACAAGGTCTCGGGCGGCCTGCACGGCGTGGGCGTGAGCGTGGTGAACGCGCTCTCCGAGTGGCTGAAGGTGGAGGTGCGCCGCGACGGCAAGATCCACGAGATGGCCTTCAGCCGCGGCGACAAGACGCAGAACCTGACCGTCACCGGGCCCACCAGGGAGCGTGGGACGACCGTCAGCTTCAGGCCCGATACGCAGATCTTCGAAGAGACGACCTACTCGTTCGACACGCTCAGCAACCGCCTGCGGGAGCTCGCGTTCCTCAACAAGGGCGTGCGCATCACCCTCAAGGACGAGCGGGTGGAAGAGGGCGACGAGGCGCGGCTGGAGGAGTACCACTACGAGGGTGGCCTGCGCGAGTTCGTGGAGCACCTGCGCGGCACCCGCAAGCCGCTGCACCAGGACGTGATCTACATCGAGGCCGCGCGCCCCGAGGCGGAGATCGAGATCGCCCTGCAGTACGACGACGGGTACAACGAGAACACGTTCACCTTCGTCAACAACATCAACACCCACGAGGGCGGCACGCACCTCACGGGCTTCAAGGCGGCCCTGACGCGGTCGATCAACGACTACGCGCGCAAGAGCGGCCTGTTCAAGAAGGGCGGCCTGGACGCGCTCTCGGGCGACGACGTGCGCGAGGGGCTGACGGCCGTGATCAGCGTGAAGGTGCGCGAGCCGCAGTTCGAGGGGCAGACCAAGACCAAGCTGGGCAACAGCGAGGTCAAGGGCGCCGTGGAGACCGTCGTCAACCAGAAGCTCAGCGAGTTTCTGGACGAGACGCCGGGCGTGGGCCGCGCCATCATCGAAAA
>DATABT010001043.1:0-5962 GCA_036259455.1 Longimicrobium sp.
CCGGCCAGCGCGTCACGGCCAGCCCCCCCGCGCGGCGCGACACCGCATCCGCCCGCCCGCGGAACCCCCCCGCCGCGGCCGACACCGCGCGGCGCGGCGGAACGGGGACGGCGAGCACGCAGACGGGACGGACGGGTTTGACGTCCGCGCCTCCGTCGACGGGCAGGGCGCGGTCGCACACGGTGGTGGCGGGGGAGACGTTCTACGGGATCGCGCGCCGCTACGGCGTGACGGCGGCGCAGCTGCGCGCGCTGAACCCGGATGTGGACATGAACGCCCTGGAGGTGGGCGACGTGCTGCGCCTGCCCGCGGGCGCCCGCGACAGCCGCGCGTCCACGCAGCCGCGCCCGCAGGAGCCCCCGCGCCCCGCGGCGCAGGCGGAGCAGCCGCGGCGCGGTACCCGCTTTCACGTGGTGCAGGCGGGCGAGACGCTGTACGGGATCGCGCGGCGGTACGGCGTTACGGTGGACGCCATCCGCCGCGCCAACGAGATGGAGACGGACCAGGTGCGCACCGGGCAGCGCCTGGTCATTCCACCGGCGAACTGACGGACCACACCAGACGGGAGGGGGGACGATGGCGGAGAACCTTGCCTCGCGCGCCGAGGTGCTGCGCACGCGCGACCTGATCGGGTGGGCGGTGGCGGACCCCGCCGGCGCCACCGTGGGAACCGTGTCGGACCTGCTGATCGGCCGCGACGGGCGGGTGCGCTACCTGGCCGTCAAGCGCGGGCTGCTGGGCAGCACCGTGCTGGTGCCGGTAGAAGAGCTGGACTGGGGCGAGCAGTCCATGCGGCTGACCCGCTGGATGGATGCCGACGTCCGCCGGCTTCCCGCGTACGACGGCGACGGCCCGCTGAGCGCCGCCGTGGTGGAGGAGATGGGGCGCGCGCACCCCCGCTTCTACGGCCCGCCGCTCCACTTTGACGCGCCGGGGGTGGAGGGGGAGGGGCAGATCGTTCCGCTGCGTGACGCCCGCGAGTTCCGGGTGCCGAAGGACGCGCCCAACCCGCGTGGCTGGGAGGTGTTCGGCGAAGACAACGAGCGCGTGGGCGTGGTGGAGGGGCTGCTGGTGGACCCCTCGCAGATGCGCGTGGCGTACCTGGACATCGACGTGGCCGACGACCTCTTCCTCCTGCGCGAGGACCGCCACGTGGTTGTGCCCATGGAGTTCGTGGAGCTGCGCGAGCGCGGCCACGACGTGTGGGTCAAGGGGCTCGCGGCCCACGACATCGCGCTCCTTCCCGCGTACACCGGCGGCGCGCTGGACCCGCTGGTGCGGCAGCGCGTGGACCACGCGTTCACCCACCGCCCGCGGCAGGGGCAGGAGGCGCTTCCGCCCGCGCACCGGGCCTCCCTCCCCGCCCCGGACGGGTTCGCCGATCGCGCGGACGCGGACGAGGCGACGGCGGATCTTGCGCCGCACGAGTCGCGCGCGGAGCTGCCGCCCCCCGCCGACTACCGCGACGAAGACCGCGCGCGCATGCACGACCGCGACGACGTGCCGCCGCCGCTTCCGCCGCGTGGGTGAAGAAAGAGGATCGAGCGCAGAGTACGCAGAGTTGAAGGCGAGAGTGCGCAGAGGAGAAAAAACTCCTCTGCGCGCTCGCTTTCTTACCCAGCGTACGCTGCGCTCGATTCTTTTACTCCGACCGGTGCACGAGGGTGGCGGTGGCCTGGTCGGTGGGCTTGATGATGATCTCGTCGATGTTCACGTGCGGCGGACGCGTGGCCACCCACAGCACCGTGTCGGCGATGTCGGCGCCCGTCAGCGGCGTCATGCCGCGGTACACCTTGCCGGCGCGTTCGCGGTCGCCGTGAAAGCGCACCACGCTGAACTCCGTCTCCACCATCCCCGGGTCCACCGTGCTCACGCGCACGCCGGTGCCCAGCAGGTCCATCCGCAGCCCGCGGGTGATGGCGCCCACCGCGTGCTTGGTCGCGCAGTAGACGGTGCCGCCGGGATACACCTCGTGCCCCGCCACCGAACCCAGGTTGATGACGTGCCCCCGCCCGCGCTGCACCATCCCCGGCGTGACGGCGCGGGTGGCGTACAGCAGGCCCTTGACGTTGGTGTCCACCATCTCGTCCCACCCGTCGGGGTCGCCGGCCTGCAGCTTGTCCATCCCCCGCCCCATGCCCGCGTTGTTCACCAGCACGTCGATGGCCGCCCACTCCGCCGAGAGCCCGCTGATCGCCGCGAACACGGCCTCGCGGTCGCGTATGTCCAGCGTGAGCGGGTGGACCTCGGTGCCGTGCGCCTGCCGCAGCTCCGCCGCCACCGCGTCCAGCCGCTCGGCGCGGCGGCCGGTGAGGATGAGCCGCGCCCCCGCCTGCGCGAACGCGCGCGCGCACGCCTCGCCGATGCCCGCCGTGGCGCCGGTGATCAGGACCGTTCCAGAGAATCGCATATCGTTCAGGCCGTTCGGGATTCGGGAGTTGATGGATCGCGCGGCAAGATAGGGCGGCGGGTGCGCGGAATCCACCGCCGAGGGGACGGGTTGCAGGGGACGGGTTACAGGAACGCAGGCGCGGGGCGAGCCGGTATCTGCGCGCCCCGCGTTGCAGTCGATCCCCGTCTGCCTGACTACGGCGCAGTGCCCGTCGCGTCGGGTGCGGTGACGGTGTCGGTGACCACGCCTTCCGTCGCCTCCGGGTCGCCGCCGAGGCTGCGCATCAGGAAGAACGCGAGCAGCGCCAGCACCAGGAGGCCGATAATCCACGGCAGCAGGCTTCTGTGTTTCCGTTCGATGTTGATGTCGGCCATTCCGCCCTCTCCCGGTTGCATGAGTGACGCGCGAGCGGCGCGCCGGCGCGCCGCTGCGAAGGCAACTTCCGTGCAACCCGGCAGAATGCTCGTAGAATCCGGATCAGCGCTCCGGCGGTTCGGGGCGCACCGCGCCGGGACCGTCCGGGTGCGGGGTGGTGGGGTGCGCGGCGCGGCGCCGGGGAATCGCGCGGCTGAAGCGCAGGTACAGCTGCGGCGCCCCGTCCGCCACGCCGAAGCGCTGCTGGATCACCACCTCCACCTGGGTGAGGGAGATGTCCCACTCGTCCTCGAACAGGCGAAAGCCCACGCCGACCGCCGCCGTGGGCGCGATCCCCAGCTCCGTCTGCTCCTCGCCGTCCTCGTTGTCGAACGCCGCCATCCCCAGCGCGCCGCCACTCAGCACCAGGTACGGCTCGGCCCGGGTGCCGCGGTCCAGCACCGTGTACCACTCGGGAACCGCGAAGCCCAGCGTGACCTGCGGCCCCACCATCAGCCGGTCCACGATGTTCTGCCCCGCGTGCAGCCCCGCGATGATCTCGGTGCGCTGCATCCACCGCCCCTGCGGCCCGCCCGCCGCCATGGCCCCCCACGCAAGCGCCAGGTCGCGCCCGCCGCCCAGCGCGCCGGTCAGCTGCACCTCGAGCCCGCCGGTACGGTAGCGCCCGCTGGCGTCGTAGGGCTGCACCGGCTCCTGTGCCGCGAGGGTATGGATGGAGACGAAGGAGAGAATCAGCAGGCGGGCGATGCTGCGGATCATCATCGGCAGTCCCTGATCACCGGACGGATGAAGCTGCGGGCCGCTCATCAAACGAACGAAGTGCGGGGATGATGACGATCCGCGGGTGCGATCCCCGGATCCAGCAGCGATACCTGTCATTCCAGAGGAGGCGCCCGCGTGATCTTTCCGGGTGCAGGATTCTGTGTGCGCCGGCTGAGGACTCTACCCGCCCATGCTTGTCCCCCCGCCGCGGCGCGAGAGCCCACGCATGCGAGCTTCCCCTTGTTGCGCGTGCCGCGGTGCACGAGCGGAGATCACCTGATCGCGCAGCGGGATCCGGTTCGCAGGGTCTGATGATGCGGAACCGAACATCATCCCGCCTCAAAAAATTTCTCATGGGCCCCTGCCGCACGCCGTCGCTTCAACCTGTTTACCGGCTCCTCGCCACGCGTACTTGCGCGGGCGACCGGCCGGCGAAGGCGCAGGCATCGCGCCGAAAACACGTTGCACGGGTGAGCCCGGTCCGGATCACCGGCCACCCGCCGTGGCGAGCAGATTCATCAGTCGGCGCGAGGGGGGTTCGTGCGCGTTCCGGGACCACGCGGGCGCGTCCCGGTTCAACCCCGCTCCAGCAGCCAGCGGCGCAGACGGTCCAGGGCGATCTGGGCGGTGGTGGCCTTGATCCACTCGCGCTCGCGGCCGCCCAGGTCGTAGCGGCGCGACCAGGTGCCGCCCTCCCACGCCAGCCCGATGCACACCGTGCCCACGGGCTTTTCCTCCGTTCCGCCGGCGGGCCCGGCGATCCCCGTGGTCGACAGCCCCACGTCCGCGCCGGCCACGCGCCGCACCCCGTCCGCCATCTCCTCCGCCGTCTGCGTGCTCACGGCGCCGTGCTCCGCCAGCGTGGCCTCGCGGACGCCGAGCAGGGACATCTTGGCCTCGTTGCTGTAGGTGGCGGTCCCCAGCAGAAAATAGGCGGAGCTCCCCGGCACGTCGGTGATGCGGTCGCCGATGCGGCCGCCGGTGCACGACTCCGCGACGGCGAGCGTCAGCCCCGCTCCGCGCAGCAGTCGGCCGACGGTCTCCTCCATCCCCTCGTCGCCCACGCCGTAGATGGCGGTGCCCAGGCGCTCGCGCACGCGCGCCTCCAGCTCGTCCATCCGCCCCTCCAGGTCGTCCCCCGGTGCGCCTTCAGTGGTCAGGCGCACGTACATCCGCGGAAACGAGGCGCGAAAGGCCACGCGCGCCTCGCCCGGGCGAATGGCGCCGGCCAGCATTTCGTCCAGCCTGCTCTCCGCCACCCCGACGGTGCTGAAGGTGCGGGAGAGAAAGCGCCGCCCCGTCTGCCGCGCCGCCACCCACGGCACCAGCGTGGTGGTGACCATGTGCCGCGTCTCGCGCGGGACGCCGGGAAAGCAGGCCAGGTGGCGCGTTTGTCCATCCACCTGGACCGGGCAGATGAAGCCGGGTGCGGTGCCGTTGGGGTTGGGGATGATCTCCGCACCGTCGGGAAAGAGCGCCTGCTTGCGGTTGTTGGGCGGCATCTCCATCCCGCGGATGCGAAAGCGCTCCTCGATCCACGCCAGCGACGGCTCGTGCAGCACCAGCGCGCGCCCGGCCAGCTTGGCCACGCACGCCGTCGTCAGGTCGTCCGCCGTGGGCCCCAATCCGCCCGTGCTGACGACCAGCTCCGCCTCCGCGAGCGCCTGGCGAAAGGCGCGGATGATCTCGTCCTCCTCGTCGCGCACGGAAAAGCCGGCGATGGGCTCCACCCCCACCGCGCGCAGCTCGCCCGCGATGAAGCCGGAGTTGGTGTCCGTCGTAAGCCCGCCGACGATCTCGTCGCCGATGGCAAGGAAAGCTGCTTTCACGGAAGTGCGTGCGAGAGTGCGAAAGTGGCGCTTCGGCGTGTGTCATCCGGTGCCGCGCGCCCTGTACCATGAAGGTCACTCAGGTCGCGGCTGTCATTTCGAAGGAGGCGCCCCCGTGATCGCTGCCGGTGCAGGAACCCGCGGCGCCGACTGAGAAATCTACTCACCCGCGCTGGTGACCCGTTTTCCCGCGCCGCGCTCGCCCAGAGTTTCTTTCCATCCAGCGAGTGAACTCGCCGCATCAACCGCGGAAAGCCCCACAAACGGCGTGGGGCTTCAATGGCGGAACGGCGGTGCCGGCTCATCGCCACAGAGCCGGCGGGGCAGTCCGCAAAGGCGGGCTTTGCGAATGTTCCGGCGGCGAATCCATTCGCTCCTGGAGGCGGGGCGCTGCGTACATTTGTGGTTCATCGCGGATTTCGTTGCACGCACGAAGTCTGCGCCGTGAGCTGTCATTTCGAAGGAGGCGCCCACGAGGACTGCCTCATGCAGGATCTTGTTGCGCCGACTGAGAAATCTACTCACCCACGCTCATGGCTGGCCGCACGTCCCGGGACCCGCCTCCGATGCGCCGCACGGAAGCGGGTCGAGGACCGAGCCGAGG
>DATABT010001044.1:0-3389 GCA_036259455.1 Longimicrobium sp.
AGCTGACGCGCATCCGGCCCTGTGGTTGCGCCTCCGCGAGGCGCATCTTCCGGCCACATCGGCAGATAGACATCGACGAACGACAAGGGATCTGATGCCGGAATACGAGGTCGCGCCGCTGAGCGAGGTTCCCGAGGACGAGGCGCGCGAGTACACGGTAGGCGGGCGCGAGATCGTGCTGTGCAACGTGGAGGGTGAAATCTACGCGCTGCAGGGGATGTGCAGCCACGAGGAGCTTCCGCTGGACGGCGGCGAGGTGGATGGTGGTACGCTCATCTGCAACTGGCACGGCGCCACGTACGACATCTGCACCGGCCGCGCGACCGGCCTCCCCGCCACCGAGCCGCTGCAGGTCTACCAGACGCGCGTGGATGGCGATCGCGTGTTCGTGACCATCCCGGATTGAGCGGAATGAATCTGGTTACCGCGAGCCCCGGCCGGATCACTGGCCGGGGCTCTTCGTCTGGCGCAACGCGACGACGGGCCCCACTATGCACGCTCATCAACCCACCGATACCACGCGCCTGCCATGTTCCTTATTGACCGCGACAGCAACCGCGTTTGCCCTCTTCAGCGCAGGACGTTCAGCGAGTTGGGATTCCGCGAGCGGACGCATCTTCAGGAGTGGATCGCGAACGACCCGTCCGTACTTGGCGAAGACTTGCTGATCATCCAAAAAGAGTTTGCTGGATTCAGTGATACCAGCGAGCGCCTGGACCTTCTCGCGCTCGATAAACAGGGCAACCTGATTGTCATTGAAAACAAGCTCGACGATTCCGGACGAGACGTTACCTGGCAGGCCCTGAAGTACGCTTCTTATTGCTCATCGCTCAGCAAAGAGCAGATCCGGAGTATCTTCCAGGACTACATCGATCAAAGCGAGGGGGGTGCAAGCGCAGAAGAACGCCTGTGCGAGTTCTTCGGCGGGCAGGATTACGAAGAGCTGGAGCTGAATACCGGCCTTTCGCAGCGAGTCGCGCTCATCGCTGCCAATTTCCGGAAAGAAGTCACCTCGACGGTTCTGTGGCTTCTAAACCACAAGGTCAGAATGCAGTGTTTTCGTGTGACCCCGTACTCCATGGGCGACCAGTTGCTGATGAACGTGGAGCAAATCATCCCCGTCCGGGACGCCGAAGAGTACGTCATCCGGATGGCGCACAAGACGCAGGATGAGGCGGAAGCGCAATCGTCACGCCAGCGCCGTCGGAACTTCCGTCACGACTTCTGGACCTATGTTCTGGAACGGATGAACCAGAAAAGTGACCTGTTCCAGAACATCAGTCCGGGCTCGTATCCGTGGATCGGTACGGGCTCCGGGATCGGTTCGATCGGCTACAATCTGGTTGCGACCCGGAGTTATTGCCGCGCGGAACTGTACCTGAACCGTTCGCAGGATGAGAACACGATGCTGTTCCACGCCATGCGTTCGCGGCGGGACGAAATCGAGGCCGCATTCGGTGGCTCGCTGGGCTGGGATCCCATGGAGGGGAAGCAGGCGGCGCGAATCACCGCCGCCTTCCCCGGGAACATCTATGAAAATGATCAGTGGCCAGTACTGGCGGAGACCATGACTGATGCGATGGTTCGCCTGGAACGGGCCACGCGTCCCGTTCTCGTGGACGAAGCCAGAAAGCTGTTGAAGGTCCGCTGATCCGGTGACAACTGCTCGATCAACCAGAACGGCGTTGAACGGCTACGGGCGGGCCATGCTGGTGCTCGCGCTCGGCGCTTGCGCGGGGGCGGGGGAAACACGAAACGGGGGAGGGGCGGGGGAGATGCGATTCCTGGCGCTGGGAGACAGCTACACCATCGGCGAGGGGGTGGCGGAGGGGGAGCGGTGGCCGGTGCGGCTCGCCGCGCTGCTGCGGGAGCGCGGGGTGGACGTCGGCGATCCGCAGATCATCGCCCGCACCGGCTGGACGACGGACGAGCTTTCCGCCGCCATCGACGCCGCCGATCCGCGGGGGCCCTACGCGCTGGTGTCGCTGCTGATCGGCGTGAACAACCAGTACCGCGGGCGCGGCGCGGAGGAGTACCGCGGCGAGTTCGCGGACCTGCTGCGGCGGGCGATCGGCTTCGCCAGCGGGGACGCGTCGCGGGTGATCGTGCTCTCCATCCCCGACTGGAGCCTCACGCCGTTCGCCGGGGACCGCGACCGGGCGCGCATCGCGGACGAGATCGACGTCTACAACGCGGTCAACCACGAGGAGGCGGAGCGGGCGGGCGCGCGCTGGGTGAACGTGACGCCGCAGAGCCGCGCCGCGGGTGCGGACCCCGCCTTCCTGGCCGCCGACGGCCTGCATCCCTCCGGCCGCGCCTACGCGGCCTGGGCCCAGCTGGCGCTCCCCGCCGCCATCGCCGCGCTGCGCTGAACCTGCCGGACGCCGGCCCCGCCTCCGTTGCTCTCGAGGTCTCCGCGTCCTCCACGTGATTCCGTTTCCGATGATCGGGTGTGCATTCAGGCCGTCCTGGTCTGGCGGAGAAAACGGAGAGCCGCGGAGAACTTCAGACGTGATCTCCTCGTGTTCTCCGCGACCTCCGCGACCTCCGCGACCTCCGCGTGAGATCATCAGGGCCTGGATGCACAAGGAATCTTCGTAAGCGGGATGAGACCCATCCTCACCCCGGCCGCGCAGGGAGACGTCGCGACGAGATCTGTACCTCCGCTGGCCCCTTCAACGCGGTTGCCCGGGCTGTTCGCTCCGGGTACATTCCACGCCTTCCCGGAAGTGGTTCTCCCGCGCGCATCTGGCGCATCTCGCTCACCGCACCGCCCCCCGCAGGAATGGCGTCGGACGACACCCCGCTGATGCAGCAGTGGCGCGAGGTCAAGGCGCGCCACCCGGACGCGCTGGTGTTCTTCCGCGTGGGCGACTTCTTCGAGCTGTTCAACGAGGACGCCGTGGAGGGCTCGCGGCTCCTGGACCTGACCCTCACCTCGCGCAACAACGGCAGCAGCAAGGCCCCGCTGGCCGGTATCCCCGCGCACGCGCTGGAGAACTACCTGCGCCGCCTGGTGGCGCTGGGGAAGAAGGTGGCCATCTGCGACCAGGTGGAGGACCCCGCCCTGGCCAGGGGGCTGGTCCGCCGCGAGGTGACGGAGATGGTGACGCCCGGCGCCGTGTTCAGCGACGCGCTGCTGGACGCCCGCCGCAACAACTACCTGGCCGCCGTCGCGGGCGAGGCGGCGGGCGCGGGGCCGCTGGGGCTGGCGCTGGCGGACCTGACCACCGGCGAGCTGACCGTGCGCGCGGTGGCGTGGGACGACCTGACGGATGTGCTGGGCGTGTGGCAGCCGGCGGAGCTGCTGCTGCCGCGCACCTGGGAGCTGTTCCCCATCCCCGGCGGCGACGGGGTGACGCTGACGTACCGCGGCGACTGGCTCTTCG
>DATABT010001045.1:0-3374 GCA_036259455.1 Longimicrobium sp.
CTCGCGCGGGACGGACGGTGCTGACTCTGCCAACTCTGCGTGAGCCCGATCTTCTACGCCCGGGCGATGCGCTTGCGGCGCTTGTGGGCGTACATCTCCTCGTCGGCGGCCTTGAGGAGCATGTCGATGCTGCGCGGCGCCGCGGGGTCGTACTGGCTGAAGCCCAGGCTCAGGGAAAGCTGGAACGGTCGCTCGCCGGACGCGTTGTACCGCGCCACGGACTGCATGAGCCGTGACGTGGCCGACTGCATGGCCGCGCCGGTTTCGCCTTCGCGCTCGCTCGCCACCAGCACCGCGAACTCGTCGCCGCCCAGCCGCGCCACCACGTCCGCGTCGCGGAAGCTGGCGCGGATGAGCCGCGCGGCGTCGCGGATGGCGCGGTCGCCCTCCGGGTGGCCCAGGGTGTCGTTGATCCACTTGAGCCCGTCCAGGTCCGCGAACACCACGCCGAAGCCGCGCCCGTGCCGCTCCGCCTCGCGCACCTGCTGCTCCGCCAGCGCCAGCAGCCCGCGGCGGTTGTAGAGGCCGGTGAGGTCGTCGTGCAGCGACAGGTCGCGCAGCATCTCCTCGCGCAGCGCGCGCTGCACCATCCGTACGCGCATCCGGTGCGCCGCCAGCGCCAGCGCCACGATGGCGGCGCCCATCAGCAGCAGAAACCACCGCGTCTGCCAGAAGTGCGGCCGCAGCCGCAGGGTCACGCGCGGCCCGGCGGCGCTCTGCACGCCGTCCTCGTTGCGCGCCTGGACGTGAAAGACGTAGCGGCCGGGCGGCAGGTTGGTGTAGAACGCCGCCCGCCGCGTCCCTCCATCCACCCACCCGCGGTCGTACCCCTCCAGCCGGTAGCGGAAGCGCAGGTGCTCGGGGGCCACGAAGCTGGCGGCGGTGAAGTGGAACTCCATCCGGCGCGTCCCAGGCGGCGCGGTGATGGAGACCGCGCCCTCGTGCACGTGGTCATCCACCACCACCTGCTCGATCAGCGGGACGGGCGCGCGGGTGTTGCGCCGCAGCCGCGCGGGGTCGATGACGGCCAGTCCCGCCGGCGTGCCGAACCACAGCCGCCCGTCCGGACCCTGCCAGGAGCGGGAGATGGACGACGCCTCGCCGGCCATCCCGTCGCGGCTGCCGAACTGCTTGATCGTCAGCATCCGCGCGCGCCCCGCGGCCACCGCGTCCAGCTCCGCGCGGGTGACGTATCCCACGCCCCACGAGCCGGTGAGCCAGAGCCGTCCGCGCCCGTCGTCCAGCGCCTGGTACACGGCGTTGCCGGGGAGCCCGTGGCGCGTGTTGAAGACGAAGACGCTGTCCCCGCGAATGCGCGCCAGCCCGCGCGCCGAGCCCACCCAGAGCGTGCCGTCCGCGTCCTCCATCATCCGGAACACGGGGACGCGCGCCAGCTCGCGCGGCCCGGGGACGAAGCGGCCGCCCGCCATGCGGAAGAGCCCCTCGCTCTGCGTGCCCACCCACACGGTGCCGCGCCGGTCCTCGAAGACGGAGAGGATGTACGCGTCCGTCAGCCCCTGTGCGGGCCCAAAGCTCTCAATCCGCCCGCCGTGCAGCCGCGCCAGGCCGTCGTAGGTGCCTGCCCACAGCGCGCCGTCGCGCGCCTCCCACAGCACGCGCACGCGGTCGTCCGGCAACCCGTCCCGCGCGCCAAAGGTGGTCGTCCGCCCGCCGCGGATGCGGGTCAGGCCCCCGTTGGTGGCCACCCAGACGTCGCCGTTGCGGGCGCGGACGACGTCGCGCGCGACGTCGTCTCCCAGGCCGCCGGCCTGCGTGTAGCGCTCCACGCCGCGGAGGGTGCGGTGCGCCACGCCGCCGTGCGTGGCGATCCACACGCCGTCCGCGCCGTCGCCCGCGATGGCGGAGACCAGGTCGTGCGGCAGCCCGTCCGTCGTGGTAAGGGTGGTGACGGCCGTAGGCCGCAGGCGAAAGAGGCCGCCCTGGCGCGAGCCGACCCACAGGTTCCCCTCCTGGTCCAGGTGCAGCGACGAAGCCTGGGCGATAGGGCGGCCGCCGGGAAGGGGGACGTGCACGGCGCGGCCGTCTTCCATTCGGAACAACCCCGTCTCGGCGGCCAGCCAGAGCACGCCTTCGGCGTCGCGGAGGAGGGCGTTCACGCGCCGCGGCGCGCCCGCGCCCGTGCCGGCGAGCAGGGTGATCTCATCGCCGCGGACGCGGGTGACGCCGGGCTCGTACGTGCCCACCCAGACGGTGCCGTCGGGTTCGGCGAGCAGGGAGCTGACCTGCGCCCTGGCCAGCCCGTCGCGCTCCCCCACGCGCTCGTAGCGGCCGTCGCGGTACCGCACCACCCCGTCCGACGCCGTGCCGATCCACAGGGTACCGGCGGGGTCGCGGGCCAGGTCCGACACGGACGGCTCGCTCATGCCGGCGGGGGCGGGAAGCGGCTCGATGCGCCCGTCGCGCATGCGGCTCACCCCGTTGCGGGTGCCGATCCACAGCACGCCGCCGGTGTCCGGCAGCAGCGCCGTCACCCGGTCGCTCTTGAGCCCGTCCCGCGCGCGATACTGGGTCCAGCGGCCGCCGCGGTAGCGCAGCAGCCCGTCCCGCTCGCTGGCCGCCCACACCGTGCCGGCGGAGTCCACGGCCACGCGCCAGAAGCTGGCGCGCACCAGCCCCGGGATGTCGGCTTCGGTAAAGACGCGGAAGCGTGCGCCGTCGAACCGCGCGATGCCGTCGTACGACGCCAGCCACAGGTAGCCGTCGTGCGTCTGCGCGACGTCGAGGGCGATGTTGGAGGGCAGCCCCTGCTCCGTTCCCCAGCTGGCGAACGCCATCCCCTGCGTCTGCCCCCGCGCCGCGGCCGCGCCCAGGCACACGGCCGCGAGCGCCGCGACGCACCCGCGCCACGGCGGGCGGGTGCTGGGCCGGAACGGACGGCGGGCCGGGCGGAAGGGGCGGATGACGGACATCGGATGCTTCGGAAAGGCGGCGCCATGCGGCCGGCCGACGGTGCACAAAGCTGCTGCTCAGGGCCATCAACGAGCAAGGGGAGCGTTCCCGGACGCGTGTGGGGGCCCTCTCCCCCGACGAGCCTGTTGCTCGTTCCTCGCAACGGCCGTCGACTGATGCGAGGCTCGGGACGATCGGCCCACCTTTCGCCCGCCCGCTGATCATCCCAAGATCGTGCGTCGCACTCACGCACTTTCGCACTCACGCACTCACGCACACTCCTCTCGTGACCAACCCCGCCGCCCCGCCGCCCGCCCCGTCCGACGCGCACCCGCACCGCTGGCGCGTGCTGGTGCTGATCGCGGTGGCGGAGCTGCTGGGAATGGGGGTGTGGTTCAGCGCCAGCGCGGCCTCGCCGCGGCTGCAGGAACTGTGGGGGCTGTCGGCGTCTCAGGCGGGGTGGC
>DATABT010001046.1:0-5294 GCA_036259455.1 Longimicrobium sp.
GGCGCGGCGACGGCCGGCTCCGGGCGCGGCGGCGGAGGAGGAGGCGGCGGTGCGGGGACGATCGGCTCCGGCTCCGGCTGGCCGGCGGGCTGGATGGAGACGCGGAAGAGCGGCGCGCCGCGCACGCCGGCCTCCTTGAGCCGCACCCGGTAGTCGCGGTCGTACAGGCTGCCGTGGCGCATCACCGAGTCCGTCAGCTCCTCCTCCAGCTCCGCCGCCATCACCGCCACCGCCTGCGCCGCGTCCGGCCGCAGCGTGACCACCAGCGTGGTCATGGGCATCATCCTGACGTACTTGTCCGGGATGGCGCGCGAGTTGTCGCGGTCGATGGCGTCGCCCAGCGCCAGCTTGATCTCGGGGATGGCCTCGCGAAGAAACGAGTCCAGCAGCGGCTCGTCGCCACCCTCGTGCGGGCGGGTGGCCGGGGTAAAGTCGGTCATGGCTGCGTCGGTCGATTGGCGGGGCGCGTCCCCGTCGTCGTCTGTCCCGTCGTCGTCTGTCCCGCGGCCGGCGTCTGCCCCGCGGGCGGCGGCACGGAGGCGCTGGGCACGGCGCCCACGGCGGCCGAGTCCGTCGTCACCCCCACGGTGTCGCCGATGGCGGCGCGGGCGCGCAGCATCCTCACCTCGTCGCGCAGGCTGTCGATCTGTGCCGTCAGCACGGGATCGCCGCCGCGCGGCCGGCTGGCGGCCCAGGCGGCGTACGCGGCCAGGGCCAGCGCCAGCACCGCCAGCAGCAGGGCGATTCCACCCGTGCGGGAAGGGCGTCGTGGGCCGTTCAAGTCGGTCTCCGGCGGCGGGTTGAACAGGTTGCGGGGCGAGTTGGCCGCTCCCACCCGGTCGGGCGAGGCCACCGCACCCGCGGCGGATGCGCTCGACGCGTTCGTAGCGGTGGAGGTGGTCCGCGGCGGCGCGGGCATGGTGTCGCCCCCGCCGCCGTCCAGCACGCGCACCGCCACGACCGTGTAGTTGTCGTCGGGCCCGCGCTCCTCCACCTTGCGCGTGATGGAGTGGCAGATGCCTTCCGCCGAAGCGAGCGACATCGCGTCACCCAGCTCGTCCAGGCGCATCGCCTTGGTCACGCCGTCGCTCACCAGCAGGTACGTCCAACCCGCGCGGACGGGAATCCACGTCGCCTCCGCCTCGCCGCCGCGCCCCACGGCGCGCTGCAGCTTGTTGGATCCGGGCGAGTCGGGGATCTCGTCCAGCGCGATCTCCCCCGCCTCCCAGCGCGCGTAGGCCGGCGTGTGGTCGCGGGTTTCCAGGCGCACCGTGCCGTCCGGCGAGCGGCTGAGGATGCGGACGTCGCCCACGTGCGCGCCGATCCACCCCACGTCGCCGCCGCGGTCCACCGAGAGCGCCAGCAGCGCCAGCGCGCATCCCATCCCCCCGCGCTCGTCCGGCGACTGCTGGGCCAGCCGCGCCACCGCCTCGTCCGCGTGGCGGATGGCGTAGCGGGCTGCGTCCAGGCTGCGGATCTCGTTCAGCCCGGCCAGCGTGGCAAGCGCGGTGTCCGCGGCCAGCCGGCCGGCGCGCTCGCCGCCCATTCCGTCCGCCACGGCCACGAAGCCGCGCTGGGTAAAGGCGTCTACGCTGAACGCGTCCTGGTTCTCCTTGCGCGGCCCCTGGGCGCTGGCGCCGGCCACGTCGAAGAGCAGGCCGTGCAGCGGCACCGGCTGCAGCGCGCGGTTCACGGCATCCGTCATACGATCCGAACCCCCCTGGCATGCGGCTCGGCCACCGGCGGGGCGAGCGCTTCGTCCATGATGTCCTCGCGGGCCCTGCGGTGGCTCACCCCGGCGGCCAGGCCGACGGCGAACGCGCTGGCCAGCAGCTTGGCCCCGCCGTGCGCCGCGAACGCCGTCGCCACGCCGGTGAGCGGGATCAGGCGGATTCCGCCCAGCGCCGCCAGCCAGAACGGTATGCCGATCAGCATCGCCACCCCCGTCACCAGGGTCCGCTCAAAGGCGCCCGACTCCCGCGCCGCCGTGCTGAGCAGCTGGATGACGAACAGGGTGTACAGCAGCACGAGCGACACCGCGCCCGCCCATCCCCAGTGCGTGGCGATGGCGGTGATGAAGCCGTCGTCCGCCGCGTTGGGCGCCGTCTCCGCGTGCCCGCGCCCCGGCCCTTCGCCCAGCAGCCCGCCCTGGATCACGTTGGCGTCGAACAGCTTCATCTGGTGCAGCTTGGCCGCCCACGCCGCCTGCTCCGGCTCCGTCATCTGCGACTGGTCCTTGTACGGATCGTACGCCAGCTCCAGCCGGGTCGCGGACCGCTCGTCCACGTTGAAGGCGACGAAGACGAGCGCCGCCCACACCACCAGCATCAATCCCGCCCACCATCCGCGCCGCGTGCCGACCAGCAGCATGGCCGCCAGGCTCCCCGCGAGCACGATGGAAAGCCCCAGCTCGCGGATGATGAGAAAGGGGATGACGGGCCCCGCGCCGTACAGGAACAGGTTCAGCAGCCGCCGCGGCTCCACCATCGCGCCCGGACGGGCCAGGTTGTACGCGTCCTCCGCCAGCGTGGCAGCCCAGATGACGATGAAGATGGGAAGGAACAGCTCCCACGGCGTCATCCCCCCCACCTTCCCCAGCTCCGTGAACCCGATGGTCAGCACGAAGAAGATGCCGAGGGTGGGCACGAACGGAATCAGCCGCCGGTTCCGCACCCACCGCATCACCCCCGGCTCCCGCGAGAGAAGGAAGCCCACGAGCAGCGCGAAGGGCGCGATGAAGACGGTGAAATGGGCCGCCGAGCGCGCGAAGAAGCCGCGCGACCGCGTTTCGCGCTCCACCGCCCGCTCGAACGGGTCCGGGATCTCCGGCGGGTCCCCCTGGTAGACGACGGCCTTGCGCTCCTCCGAGTAGACGCGCTCGATGGACGACAGCCGCGCCCGCGTCGCCTTGAGGTTGTTCGCCCTGGCCCGCGCCTCGCCCGTGGCCTGATAGGCCGGGTCCGTAAAGATCTGGAACTGCGTGGGACGGGTGATGCTGAAGATGAGGATCGGCAGCACCACCAGCGCCCAGCTGCCGCGGTACCCCAGGCCGCGCAGGGCCACGAGGACGGTGATCCACGCCCCCAGCGCCACGAAGTCGCGGATGAAGGTGCCGCCCGCCCCCGGGGACGTCCCGTGCTGCGGCCACACGCCCGTGACGATGGAGAAGTGCGCGGCGACGTAGAACGCCGACGCCAGCAGCAGCCCCCACCACAGAAAGCCGGGAACCACGCGCCCCGCGCGCTGCTCCGACGGCAGGTTGTGCGGTTTGAGGCGGACGGTGACGCCCTCCGGCTGCGCGGCGGCCACGCGTCCGCGGCGGAACAGGTCGCGAATGCCCATCAGCGCGCCCCCTCCGCCGACGCCGTGCGCGCAGGGGGTTTCTCCTCGCCGCTTCCCGGCGTGACGATCTGCGGCTGCTGCGACATGAAGCGCGTCATCTCCCCCGCGATGGGCGCCGCCACGCGCCCGCCCTGGCCGCCGCGCTGCAGGTAGACCACGATGGTGTAGCGGGCCCGCCCGTCAGGGCCGTACATGAGCCCCGCGAACCAGGCGTCCGGCCGCGGCGCGCCGGCCACGTCGGCCGTCCCCGTCTTTCCGGCCAGGTCCCACCCCGTCCCCGCCAGGCGCGCCTTGGCGCTCACCGCCGTGCCGCTGTCCACCACCTGCAGCATGGCCTCCTGCAGCTTGCGCGAGGTGGATTCGCGCATGATGCGCCGCCCCTCGCCGCGCTTTTCCATCTGCTCCCACTCCAGCGTGGGCGGCATCATCACCCCGCTGTTGCCGATCGCCTGCAGAAAGCGGGAAATGGCCAGCGGCGTGACGTCCACCGGCCCCTGCCCGATGGCGATCTGCCCCCACTCGTGCTGGCTGAAGCGCTCGGCGAAGCGCACGCGCACGGGCGGCGGCGTCATCCGCTGCGCCCAGGCGGCGTTCCCCGTGTTCCAGAAGTCCGGCTCCGACGGCGAAGGCGGTCCGCCGCTGTAGGTGACGAAGCCGAAGCGCTGGTACGCGTCGCGGAACGCCTCCACCCCCAGCCGCTGGCGCATCTCCAGCGCCATGCGCACCGCCGCGGTGTTGCAGCTCACCCGCAGCATGCCGTCGGGTACGCGCAGGCTTGCGTACTCGTGGCTTTCGAAGTTGCGGATGCGCGCGTTGCCGATCTGAATGTACGGCGGGCACGCCATCCGCTGTTCGGGGATGTCGTTCTCCCACCAGAGCGCGGCCACGGCCAGCTTGAAGACGGACCCCGGCGGCGCGTAGCGCTTGATGCCGAACGGCGGGTCCTCCGGCCCGCCCGTGGCCGCGTAGGCGACGAGCGCGCCCGTCTGCACGTCCTGGATGATGACGGCGCCGTTCAGGTTGGTGGCGTCCAGCAGCTGGTACGCGGCGCGGGTGGGCTGCGAGCAGATCGTCAGCCGCAGGTCCTTGCCCACGGCGTGCAGCTGGCTCTGCTCCGCGAAGCCGATGGGCTCGCGCAGGTGGCGGGCGAACAGGCGCTCCACGGTGTAGTCGCGCACCTCCGCGTCCGCGCCGCCGCCGATGAGGTTCGCGCCCGCCTCGCCGAGGGGATAGATGCGCTGCACCTCGCCGTCGCGCAGGCCGTAGCGGGCCAGGGCACGCTCGTCTTCGCCGGTGCAGTCCAGGATCCACCCGCGCACGTCGCCGCGGGAGCGCTCCGTCTCGCGCGGGTCGCCGAAGCGGCGCCACGCCATGCGCCCCTCGGTGATCTCCTCCGCGTTCCACAGCAGGCGGGCGTGGCCCCAGGCGTAGACCGCGGCCAGGACGAGCATCGCCAGGGCCAGGCGGATGGCCCAGCGCTCGCGGCGTTCGCGGATGGCGGCGCGCAGCCAGCGGGCCAGCGCGACCAGCGCGCCCGCGCCGAACGCGATCACCACGCCGCGCAGCACCCAGTCGAGTACGGTGTCCAGGTAGCCCGGCATCAGCCCGCGGAAACCAGGCGCAGCACCGTGTTCCCCATCCGCACCGTGTCGCCCACGTTCAGGGCGCGCTCCTGGTGCGGGGGAAGGGGCTGCTCGTTCACGAACGTGCGGTTCTTGGAGTCCAGGTCCGTTACCGTCACCCGGCCGCCGCGGGCGGTGAAGCGGGCGTGGCGGCCGCTCATGTACCGGTCGCCCGTGGCCTGCACCCCCGCCTCCGGCTTGCGGCCCAGCACGGCCTCGCCCTCGATGCGGACGGGCTCGCGCAGCGTCTCGCTGCTCACCACCTCGAGGACCGCGCCGCCGCGCCCCGCCGCGTGCCCGCCCCCGTGCGCCGGCCCGCCGTACGCGGGC
>DATABT010001047.1:0-11877 GCA_036259455.1 Longimicrobium sp.
GCGGGCGTTCGACCTCTCCGCGGGCCCGCTCTTCCGCCCGTCGCTGCTGCGGCTGGGTGCGGAGGACCACGTGCTCATCCTCTCGATGCACCACGTGGTCAGCGACGAGTGGAGCACCGGCGTGCTCTTCCGCGAGCTGGCGGCGCTGTACGAAACCTATGGAAACGGCGAGGAAAGCGTTCTGCCGCCGTTGCCCATCCAGTACGCCGACTTCGCCGTGTGCCAGCGCGAGCACCTGCGCGGCGAGGCGCTGGAGCGGCAGCTGGCGTGGTGGCGCGAGCGGCTGGCGGGCGCGCCCGCGCTGCTGGAGCTGCCCACGGGCCGCCCGCGCCCGGCGGTGCGCACCCATCGCGGCGCCCGCGAGCACTTCGAGCTGCCGGCGGAGCTGCTGGACCGGCTGCAGGCGCTCGGCCGCGGTGAGGGGGCCACGCTGTACATGGTGCTGCTGGCCGCCTTCCAGGTGCTGCTCGGCAGGTACAGCGGCTCGGACGACGTCGTCGTCGGCAGCCCCATCGCGGGGCGCACGCGGCGCGAGGTGGAGGAGCTGATCGGCTTCTTCGCCAACACGCTGGTGCTGCGGACGGAGCTGGGCGGCGACCCCGCGTTCCGCGAGGTGGTGGCTCGCGTGCGCGAGGCCACGCTGGGGGCGTACGCGCACCAGGAGGTGCCGTTCGAAAAGCTGGTGGCGGAGCTGCAGCCGGAGCGCAGCCGCAGCCACACGCCGCTGTTCCAGGTGCTGTTCTCGCTGGAGAACGCCGACCGCGCCGCGCACACCCTTTCCGGCGTGGAACTGCGCCGCCTGGACGCGCACCGCGAAACGAGCAAGTACGACCTGATGCTCACCCTGGCGCTGCAGCCGGAAGGCGGCGTGCGCGGGGTGATGACGTACAGCACCGAGCTGTTCGACCAGCCGACCATCCAGCGGATGATCGGCCACCTGTCGCGCCTGCTGGAGCAGGTGGCGGTGGACGCCGACGCCCGCCTCTCCGCACTGGAGCTGATCGGTGAAGACGAGCGGCGGCTGGTGCTGGAGGAGTTGAACCGGGCGGACGTCCATCATCCCGCGACCCTCCCGCTGGTCCACGAGCGTTTCGCGGAGCAGGCGGCGCGCACGCCCGACGCCGTGGCCGTCACCTGCGGCTCGGAATCGCTCACGTACGCGGAGCTGGACGCGCGGGCCAACCGGCTGGCGCGCCGCCTGGTGCGCCTGGGCGTGGGGACGGACGCGCGGGTGGGGATCTACCTGGAGCGCGGCGTGGAAACCGTCGCCGGGGTGCTCGGCATCCTGAAGGCCGGCGCCGCCTACGTGCCGCTGGACCCCGGCGCCCCCGCAGAGCGGCTGGAGATGATGCTGGCGGATGCGGGCGCCGCCGCCGTCGTCACCCGCGAGCGGCTGCGAGATCCGCTTCCGCGTCGCGCCGATCTCCCGGTGGTGACCGTCGACGGAACGTGGGATGAGGTCGATGCGACGCTTCCGCCCGGCGCGGCGCACCCGGAGAGCCTGGCGTACGTCATCTACACCTCCGGATCCACCGGTCGTCCCAAGGGCGTCGGTGTGACGCACGGCGCGCTGGCAAACTACCTGGCGTGGTTCGACGGCGCGGTGCTGGGGGAGGATGGATACGCACTGCCGCTGGTGAGCCGGCTGTCGTTCGACGCGCACGTGCGGCCGCTCTTTCTTCCGCTGCTGCGCGGCGAGGCCGTGTGGGTGCTGCCGGAGGAGGCGGTGTCCGATCCCGCGGCGCTGCTGCGGGCGCTGGCGGCGCGCGGCGGACGGGTGGGCTTCGGCGGCGTGCCCTCGCTGTGGGGCGCGATGGTGGAGCTGATGGAGTCCGGCGACGCGCCGAAGCCCGACGGCCTCGTCGCGGTGCACGTGGGCGGCGAGGCGCTGCCGCCGCGGCTGGCGGAGCGCACGCTCGCGCTCTTCCCCGGCGTGCCGCTGTGGAACCACTACGGACCCACGGAGATCACCGTCAACGCCAGCGTGGGCCGCGTCCACCCGGGCGAGCCCGTCAGCATTGGCCGGCCGGTGGCGGGGGCGCGCGACTACGTGTTTGACGCGCACGGCCGCGCGGCGCCGGTCGGCGTGCCCGGCGAGCTGTACGTGGGCGGGCCCGGCGTGGCGCGCGGCTACCTGGGCCGTCCGGCGCTCACCGCCGAGCGCTTCGTTCCCGATCCGTTCTCGGGCCTCCCCGGCGCGCGGATGTACCGCACCGGCGACCGCGTGCGCTGGATTGAACGTGCGGAAGCGCGTGAGTGCGCAAGTGCGGAAGTGCCCGCGACCACTCCCGCACTGCCGCACTCACCCACTCATGCACTGGAGTACCTGGGCCGGCTGGACCCGCAGGTCAAGGTGCGCGGCTTCCGCATCGAGCCGGGGGAGATCGAGGCCGCGCTGCGCCGCCACCCCGGAGTGCGCGAGTGCGTGGTCGTGGCGCGCGAGGACGCGCCGGGGCAGGCGCGGCTGGTGGCGTACGTCACGGGCGACGCGGACGCGGCCGTGCTGCGCGAGGCGCTGCGGCGCACGCTGCCGGACTACATGCTCCCCGCCGCCTTCGTGGCGCTGGACACGCTGCCGCTGATGCCCAACGGCAAGGTGGACCGCCGCGCCCTTCCCGCCCCGGAGGCGGCCGTTGACGGCGGGGACTACGTGGCGCCGCGCAATCCCACGGAAGCGGTGCTGGCGCAGATCTGGGCCGACGTGCTGGGCCACGAGCGCGTGGGCGTGCGCGACGACTTCTTCGCCCTCGGCGGGCACTCGCTGCTGGCCGTGAAGGTGGTGTCGCGCATCCGCGGGGCGCTGGATGGCGGCATCGGCGTTGTCCACCTGTTCGACAACCCCACCATCGACGGCCTCGCGCGGTTCCTCCTCGATCGCAGGTCGATGGGGGAGGGGAACGGCGCGGGCGGAGGACTGGCGGCATCCGTCAGCGCGACGCGGCTGCTGGCCGACCTTGACGACCTGTCGGACGAAGAGCTGGACCGCCTGCTGGCGGCCTCCCCCGAGACCCCGGTGTCCGAATGAGCGCGCCCGTGGAATCGACCGGCGGCCTGTCGCGCGGCGAAAAGCGCGAGATGCTGCGCCGCGCGCTGGTGCAGCGCATCAGCCAGGTGCGCACCGTTCCCGCGTCGTTCGCGCAGGAGCGGCTGTGGTTCCTGCACCGCATGCACGGCGCGGGCGAGATCTACAACCTGCGCTCCGGCCTGCGCTTCACCGGCCCGCTGAACGTGGCGGCGCTGGAGCGTGCCCTGGGCGAGATCGTCCGCCGGCACGAGACGCTGCGCACCACCTTCACCGAGGTGGACGGCGCGCCGATGCAGGTCATCGCCCCGTTCGAGGGCTTTTCGCTCCCGGTGGAAGACCGCGCCGGCGCGGACGAGGCCGAGGTGCGGCGCATCTCCGCCCAGGACGCGCGCCGTCCGTTCGACCTGGCCGCCGGGCCGCTCTTCCGCCCCCGGCTGCTGCGCACGGCGCCGGACGAGCACGTGCTGCTGATCAGCATGCACCACGTGGTGAGCGACGCGTGGAGCCGCGGCGTGCTCTTCCGCGAGCTGGCGGCGCTGTACGCGGCGTATCGCGACGGCCGCGAGTCGCCGCTCCCCGAGCCGCCGGTGCAGTACGCCGAGTACGCGGCGTGGCAGCGCGAGCAGGTGGCGGGCGGCGCGCTGGCCGGGCGGCTGGCGTGGTGGAAGGAGCGGCTGGCCGACGCGCCGGCGCTGCTGGAGCTGCCCACGGACCATCCGCGCCCGGCGGCGCGCTCCGACCGCGGCGCCAAGCAGAAGGTGGAGCTGCCCGCCGACCTGGTCCGGCGGCTGGAGGCGATCGCCCGGAACGACGGCGCCACGCTGTACATGGTGCTGCTGGCCGCCTTCCAGGTGCTGCTCGGCAAGTACGCCGCGACGGACGACGTGGTGGTCGGCACGCCGGTGGCCGGGCGCGACCAGCGCGAGGTGGAGGAGCTGATCGGCTTCTTCGTCAACACGCTGGTGCTGCGGACGAACCTGCGCGGCGACCCGCCGTTCCGCGAGGTGCTGCGGCGCGTGCGCTCCACCGTGCTGGACGCCTTCCGCAACCAGGACGTGCCCTTCGACCGGCTCGTCGCGGAGCTGCACCCGGAGCGCGCCCCCGGCCACTCGCCCCTCTTCCAGGTGATGTTCACGCTGGACAGCGGCACCGGCCCGGAGGCGCTGCCGCCCGGCATGGAGCCGCTGCAGCTGGACCCGGAAAGCGAGACGGCCAAGTTCGACCTCACGCTGGGGCTCACGCGCACCGCGGAGGGTGTGCGCGGCACCCTGGAGTACAGCACCGACCTGTTCGAGCGCGCCACCGCCGAGCGGATGGTCACGCACCTGCGGCGGCTGCTGGAGCAGGTGGCGGACGATGCGGGCGCGCGCCTGTCCAGCCTGGAGCTGGCGGACGCGGCGGAGCGGCGGCGTGTGGTCGAGGAGTGGAACCGCACGGACGCCGCGTATCCCGCGGACGCCGGCATCCAGCGCCTCTTCGCGGAGCAGGCGGCGCCGACGCCGGACGCGGTGGCGGTGGTGTGCGATGGCGAGTCGCTGACGTACGGCGAGCTGGACGCGCGCGCCAATCGCCTCGCGAACTACCTGGTGCGCCACGGGGTGGGGCCGGAGTCGCGGGTGGGGATCTGCCTGGAGCGCGGGCCGGAGCTAGTCGTCGCGATTCTCGGCATCCTCAAGGCGGGCGGCGCGTACGTGCCGCTGGACCCGGCGTATCCGCGCGAGCGCCTGGCCTTCATGCTCGCCGATTCCGCCGTCGCCGCGCTGGTGACGCGGGACGCGCTCCGCGACGCGCTCCCCGCGGACGAGGCCGGCGTCCCCGTCGTGAGCATCGACGGCGCGCGGCAGGCGATCGCGGCGGAGCGCGCGGACGATCCGCGGATCGAGACGGGGCCGCGCGGGCTGGCGTACGTCATCTACACCTCCGGGAGCACCGGCATTCCCAAGGGCGTGGCCGTCGAGCACCGGAACGTCGTGCGCCTGGTGCGCGGCGCCAACTACGTCGAGCTCGGCCCGGACGAGGTGGTGCTGCAGGCGGCGCCCGTCTCGTTCGACGCGAGCACGCTGGAGCTGTGGGGGCCGCTGCTGAACGGCGGCCGTATCGCCATCGTCCCCGGCGCCAACCCGGCGCTGGAGGAGCTGGGGCGCACCATCACCCGCCACCGCGTGACCACGCTCTGGCTGACGGCGGGGCTGTTCCAGGTGATGGTGGATGAACGGCTGGACGACCTGCGCGGCGTGCGCCAGCTCCTGGCGGGGGGCGACGTGCTGCCGGTGGATGCCGTGCGCCGCGTGCGGGAGCGCTTTCCGTCGCTGCGGCTGATCAACGGTTACGGGCCGACGGAGAACACCACCTTCACCTGCTGCCACACGGTCCCGGAGACGTGGAGCGGCGGGCCCGTGCCCATCGGCACGCCCATCAGCAACACCCGCGTCTACGTGCTGGACGCGGCGATGCGCCCTGTCCCCGCCGGCCTTCCGGGCGAGCTGTACGCGGGTGGCGACGGCGTGGCGCGCGGGTACCTGAACCGCCCCGCGGCCACGGCGGAGCGCTTCGTCCCCGATCCCTTCTCCGCCACCCCGGGCGCCCGGATGTACCGCACGGGCGACCGCGCGCGGTGGATCGACAGTGCGGAAGTGCGTGAGTGCGTGCGTGCGGAAGCAACCGCGATCACTCACGCACTGACGCACTCGCGCACTCACGCACTCCAGTACCTGGGCCGGCTGGACGCGCAGGTCAAGATCCGCGGATTCCGCATCGAGCCCGGCGAGGTGGAGACGGCCCTCCGCCGCCTGCCGGGCGTGATCGACGGCGCGGTGATCGTGCGCGAGGACGCGCCGGGGGAGAAGCGGTTGGTGGCGTACGTGGTGGGCGACGCGGACGCGGATTCGCTGCGCGCGCGCCTGCGGGGAAGCCTGCCGGAGTACATGCTGCCGGCGGCGTTCGTCCACCTGCATCATCTCCCCCTCACGCCCAACGGCAAGGTGGACCGCCGCGCCCTTCCCGCGCCAGACGCCCCGGTGGAAGCGGACGGCGCGCCGCGCACGCCGGTGGAGGAGGTGGTGGCGGGGATCTGGGCGGAGGTGCTGCGGATCGACCGCGTCGGCGTGACCGACGACTTCTTCGCGCTGGGCGGGCACTCGCTTGCCGCCACGCGCGTGGTCTCGCGGCTGCGCGCGGTGTTCGGCGTGGAGCTGCCGCTGCGTACGCTCTTCGAATCGCCCACCGTCGCCGAGCTGGCGCGGGCGGTGGAGGAGATGCGGCGCGCGGAGCATCCGCGGCTTCCGCCGATCGTCCCCGTGGAGCGGACGGGGGCGATCCCGCTGTCGTTCGCGCAGGAGCGGCTCTGGTTCCTGGACCGGCTGGACCCCGGCAGCCCGCTCTACACCATCCCCGTCGCGCTGCGCCTGGCCGGGCCGCTGGACGCGGCCGCGCTGGAGCGCGCGCTGGGCGAGGTCATCCGCCGCCACGAGGCGCTGCGCACGGTGTTCCGCGAGGTGGAGAGCAACCGGCCGGTGCAGGTGATCCTTCCGTTCGAGGGATTCCACCTTCCGGTCCAGGACCTGTCCGGCGGCGACCCGGCGGAGCGGGAGGCGGCGGTGCGGCGCCGTGCATCCGCCGATGCCATGCAGCCGTTCGATCTGGAGGCCGGCCCGCTCTTTCGTCCCGCGTTGCTGCGGCTGGGCGCGGACGACCACGTGCTGCTGCTCACCATGCACCACGTCGTCAGCGACGAGTGGAGCATGGGGGTGCTGTACCGCGAGCTGTCGGCGCTGTACGAAGCGTACAGGAACGGCGATGAAGCCGCGCTGCCGCCTCTGCCCGTGCAATACGCCGACTACGCCGCGTGGGAGCGCGCGCAACTGCGCGGCGCGGCGCTGGAGCGGCAGCTGGCGTGGTGGCGCGAACGGCTGGCGGATGCGCCCGCACGGCTGGAGCTGCCCACGGACCGCCCGCGCCCCGCGGAGCAGACGCACCACGGCGCGCGGGAGGCGTTCGAGCTTTCCGAGGAGCTGGTCGAGCGCCTCCGCGCCGTCGGGAGAGGCGAGGGCGCCACGCTGTTCATGGTGCTGCTGGGCGCCTTCCAGGTGCTGCTGGCCAGGCACGCGGGGACGGACGACGTCGTGGTCGGCAGCCCCGTCGCGGGGCGTACGCGCGGCGAGGTGGACGGGCTGATCGGCTTTTTCGCCAACACGCTGGTGCTGCGGACGGACCTGGGCGGCGACCCCGCGTTCCGCGAGGTGCTGCGCCGCGTCCGCGAGACCACGCTGGGCGCGTACGACCACCAGGAGGTGCCGTTCGAGCGGCTGGTGGCCGAGCTCAGGCCGGAGCGCAGCCAGAGCTACGCACCGCTCTTTCAGGTGATGTTCTCGCTGGAAAGCGCCGACGGCCCCGGACTGCGCCTCCCCGGCGTGACGCCCACCCGCGTCACAGCGGAAAAGGAAACCAGCAAGTTCGACCTGACGCTGGCGATTGCGCCGCGTGCGGGGGGAATGCGCGCGTCGCTGGAGTACGGCACGGAGCTGTTCGACCGCGCCACCATCCAGCGGATGACGGCGCAGCTGGCGCGCGTGCTGGTGCAGGTGGCGGCCGACCCGGACCTGCGCCTGTCGCGTCTGGAGCTTCTGGACGATGCGGAGCGCCGGCTCGTGGTGGAGACGTGGGGCGGCGCCGACACGCCCGCGCCGGACGTCTGCGTGCACCAGCGCTTCGAGGCGCAGGCCCGGGCCGATCCGCACGCCGTCGCGCTGGTCGCGGGCGACGCGTCGCTGACGTACGGCGAGCTGGACGCGCGCGCCAACCGCCTCGCCCGCCGCCTGCGCGCGCTGGGGGTGGGGACGGACGTGCGCGTGGCGCTGTGCGCGGAGCGCGGGCCGGAGATGGTGGTCGCGCTGCTCGCCATCCACAAGGCGGGCGGCGCGTACGTGCCGCTGGACCCCGCGTATCCCGCCGGGCGCCTGGCCTTCATGCTCGCGGACTCCGGCGCCGCCGTGCTGCTGACGCAGGAGCGTCTGCGCGGCGCCGTCGCCGGTGACGTCCCGACGCTCATCATCGACGGGACGGGGGAGGACGCGGCGGAGGATGGGAATGCGCTCGACGGCATCGCATCCCCCCAATCGCTGGCGTACGTCATCTACACCTCGGGATCGACCGGAACGCCCAAGGGCGTGGCGGTGGACCATCGCGCCTTCGCGGCCTACGTGCTGAACGCCGCGCGCGAGTTCGGCATCCGCCCCGGCGACCGGTTCCTCCAGTTCACCTCCATCAGCTTCGACCCGGCGGGCGAGGAGATCTTCGCCACGCTCGCCTCCGGCGCCACGCTGGTGCTGCGCAACGACGAGTGCATCGCCACGCCGGCGGCGTTCTGGGAGGCGTGCGGGCGCTGGGGGATCACGCTGCTGGACCTGCCGACAGCGGTGTGGAGCCAGTTCCTTCCGCACCTGGTCGCCACGCCGGACGCGCTGCCGCCGGAGCTGCGGCTGGTGGTGATCGGCGGCGAGGCGGCGGACGCGGAGCGCATCCGCGCCTGGAACCGCGTGGCCGGCGACCGCGTGCGCCTGCTGAACAGCTACGGGCCCACGGAAACCACCATCGGCGTGACGGTGTGGGACGCGGCGCACGCCGAGCGCGACCTGGCCGGGGGCGGCGCGGTGCCGATCGGCACGCCGGTGCCGGCGGCGCGGTGCTACGTGCTGGACGCGTGGATGCGGCCGCAGCCGGTGGGCGTGCCGGGCGAGCTGTTCGCGGGCGGAGCGCAGGTGGCGCGCGGCTACCTGCACCGCCCGGGGCTCACGGCGGAGCGCTTCGTACCCGATCCGTTCGCGTCCACGCCGGGCTCGCGCCTGTATCGCACCGGCGACCGGGCGCGGTGGCGGGCGGACGGCGTGCTGGAGTACATGGGGCGCCTGGACCAGCAGACCAAGATCCGCGGCTTCCGCGTCGAGCCGGGAGAGGTAGAGGCCGCGCTCCGCCGCCACCCCGGCGTCAGCGACTGCGCCGTCGTGGTCCGTGAGGACGCGGGCGAGGCGCGGCTGATCGCGTACGTGGCCGGGTCCGCGGACGCGGACGCGCTGCGGGCGCACCTGCGGGCGAGCGTGCCGGAGTACATGGTGCCCGCCGCGTTCGTCGCCCTGGACGCGCTTCCGCTCACCCCCAGCGGCAAGCTGGACCGCGCCGCGCTTCCGGCGCCTGACTTTGCCCCCGCGGAGGCGCGCTTCGCCGCGCCGCGCACGCCCACGGAGGAGTTGCTGGCGGGCGTCTGGGCCGACGTGCTGGACCTGGAGCGCGTGGGCGTCGCCGACGACTTCTTCGAGCTGGGCGGGCACTCGCTGCTGGCGACGGTCGTCCTGGGCCGCATCCAGCAGCTGTTCGGCATCCGGCTGCCGGTGCGCGACTTCTTCAACGGTCCCACGGTGGCGGAGCTGGCCGTCCGCGTGGACGAGATGCGCCGCGCGGACGTTCCCCAGCTCAAGCCCGTGGCCGCCGTTCCGCGCGCGGGCGCGCTGCCGCTTTCGTTCGCGCAGGAGCGGCTGTGGTTCATGGACCGCCTGCAGCCGGGGAGCGCCTCGTACAACGTCCCCTCCGCCATGCGCGTCCGCGGCGCGCTGGACGTGCGGGCCATGGAGCGCGCGCTGGGCGAGATCGTCCGCCGGCACGAGGTGCTGCGGACCACGTTCGAGGAGCGCGACGGCGCACCCGTGCAGGTGATCGCGCCCTTCACCGGCTTCCATCTCCCCGTCGAGGACCTGTCCGCGCTGGACGAGGCGGAGCGCGAGGCGGACGCGCGGCGGCGCGCGGAGGCGGCGGCGGAGCGGCCGTTCGACCTGGCCACGGGCCCGCTGCTGCGCGCGTCGCTCCTCCGGCTGGCGGCGGACGACCACGTGCTGCTGCTGTCGATGCACCACATCGTCAGCGACGAGTGGAGCATGGGGATCCTGTTCCGCGAGCTGGGGGCGCTGTACGCGGCGTTCCGCGACGGGCGCCCGTCGCCGCTGCCGGAGCCGGCGCTTCAGTACGCGGACTTCGCGGCGTGGGAGCGCGCGGAGCTGACGGACGCGGTGCTGGACCGGCAGCTGGCGTACTGGCGCGAGCGGCTGGCGGACGCGCCCGCGCAGGTGGAGCTGCCCACGGATCGGCCGCGCCCCCTCGTCCGGACGGACCGCGGCGCGCAGGAGCCGGCGCGGTATCCGGCGGAGCTGCTGGAGCGGCTTCAGGCGCTGGGCCGCGCGCAGGGCGCCACGCTGTACATGGTGCTGCTGGGCGCATTCCAGGCGCTGCTGGCACGCTACGGCGGCACGGACGACGTGGTCGTCGGCAGCCCCATCGCCGGGCGCACGCGGCGCGAGGTGGAGGAGCTGGTGGGCTTCTTCATCAACACGCTGGTGATGCGGACGGACCTGTCCGGCGATCCGGGCTTCCGCGAGGTGCTGCGGCGGGTGCGCGAGGTCACGCTGGGCGCCTACGAGCACCAGGAGGTGCCGTTCGAGCGGCTGGTGGCGGAGCTGCGGCCGGAGCGGTCGCTGGGCGGGTCGCCGTTCTTCAACGTGATGTTCACGGTGATGAACGCCGAGGGCCCGGCACTGCGCGACCTGGAGCTGCGCCGGCTCACGGGCGGCAACCGCACCAGCAAGTTCGACCTGACGCTGGTGATGATGGAGCAGCCGGACGGGCTGGAGGTGGTGCTGGAGTACAGCACCGACCTGTTCGACCAGCCCACCGCCGCGCGCATCCTGCGCCACGTGCGCCGCGTGCTGGAGCAGGTGGCCGCCAACCCCGACGTCCGCCTGTCGAAGCTGCAGCCGATGGACGAGGCCGAGCGGCAGGAGGTGATCGAGGGATGGAACGCGACCGAGGCGGCGTATCCCGCGGACCTCCCCATCCACCGGCTCTTCGAGGCGCAGGCGGAGGCGATGCCGGATGCGGTGGCGCTGGTCGGGGCGGACGGCGAGACGCTGACCTTCCGCGCGCTGAACCAGCGGGCGAACCGCCTGGCGCACCACATGGTCCGCCTGGGAGTCGGGCCGGATGCGCGGGTGGGGATCTGCCTGGAGCGCGAGACGGAGCTGATCGTCTCCATCCTGGCGGCGCTCAAGGCCGGTGGCGCGTACCTCCCGCTCGATCCCGCCCATCCGGCCGAGCGGCTGGAGCGGATGCTGGCCGACGCGGGCGCGCGGGTGGTGATCACACGCGGCGGGATCGCGCGGGCGCCGGAGGGCGTGGCGGTGTTGGATCTCGACGCCTCGCGCGAGCGGATCGCCGCGGAGTGCGGCGAGAATCCGGCGGTGGCGGTCGATCCATCCAACCTGGCGTACGTCCTCTACACCTCCGGATCCACGGGGACGCCCAAGGGCGCCGGCATCGAGCACCGCGCGCTGGTGAACCACATGGCGTGGTTCATCCGCGACTTCCGCATCGGCGCGGACGACCGCGTGCTGCTCAAGACGCCGATCGTCTTCGACGCCGCCGGGTGGGAGGTGTTCGCGCCGCTGATTTCCGGCGCGCGGCTGGTGCTGGCCGCGCCCGGCGAGGAGCGCGATCCCGCGGCGCTGCTGCGCACCGTCCGCGATCGCGAGATCACCATCCTGCAACTGGTCCCCACGTTCTTCCGCGCGCTGCTGGACGAGGCGCAGCTCGCCGCGTGCACGTCGCTCCGACAGCTGTTCTGCGGTGGCGAGGCGCTGCCGGGCGAGCTGGCGCGCCGCTTCTCGGAGATTCTTCCGCACACGCGGCTCGTCAACCTGTACGGGCCGACGGAGTGCTGCATCGACACCAGCACGCACGTCTGCGGGGATGGGGACGCCGCGCTGCCGACGATCCCCATCGGCCGGCCGGTGCCGAACACACGCGCGTACGTG
>DATABT010001048.1:0-4951 GCA_036259455.1 Longimicrobium sp.
CGGGGGGGCGTCTTCTGCTTTCGAAAATCGGGATCGGCCGATGAAGATCCACCTGCTGAGCGACCTGCACACCGAGTTCGCGCCCTTCGATCCACCACCGACGGACGCCGACGTGGTGATCCTGGCGGGCGACACCTCCCCCGGCACGCGCGGCATCGCCATGGCGAAGGCGTGGTTCCCGGACCGGCCGGTGCTGTACGTGGCGGGGAACCACGAGTACTACGGCGAGGCCTATCCGCGGCTGGACCAGAAGCTCGCCGCCGCGGCGGACGAGGCCGGCGTGCACTTCATGCAGAACCGCGAGGTGGTGCTGGATGGCGTGCGCTTTCTGGGCTGCACGCTGTGGACGGACTTCGAGGTGTTCGGCGCGCGGCACAACGCGATGGACGCCGCCCGCGTGGCCATGAACGACTTTCGCGCCATTCGCGTGGACCCGGCGTACCGCCGCTTTCGCCCGGACGACGCGCGCGCCATCCACCAGCACAGCCTGCGCTGGCTCACGGAGCGGCTGGACGCGCCGTTCGACGGCACCACGGTGGTGGTGACGCACCACGCGCCCAGCCTGCGCTCCATCAAACCGCCGTACCGGGAGCATCCCGCCACGCCGGCGTACGCCAGCGACCTGGAGTGGCTGCTGGACGGCCGCGCGGCGCTGTGGGTGCACGGCCACACGCACCTTTGCGTGGACTACGAGATCGGCGGCACGCGCGTGGTCGCCAACCAGCGCGGCTACGTTCCCGAGGACCCGGTGGACGGCTTCGATCCCGGGAAGATCCTCGAGGTCCAGCCCGGAAAAGCATGAACGCAGAGTACGCGGAGTTAGAAGGAGAGTACGCGGAGGACTGATTTCGTTCTCTGCGTACTCTCTTACCTACTCTGCGCACTCTGGTTGATGATTCTTTCCTCAGCCCGCGCGGCGGCGTTCGGTGTCGGGGAGCGAGGCGTGGCTCTCGAGCGCGATGCGGAGGACGCGGTCCATCATTCGCCGCACCATGCCGGCGATGGGCTCCGGGTCCGCCGGCGTGCGCGCGGGGAGCTCGGCGCGCAGGACCGATTCCATCTCCTCCGTCAGGATGGCGTACTCGCGGCGGATCTCGTCCGGCCCGAAGCCCAGGCGCGCGCGCTGCAGGCCGTGCAGCTGCGCCAGGGTGCGCTGGATGTTTTCTCCGTCGCGCATCATCAGCGGCGCGCCGCCCGTGGTCTCCAGGATGGTGAGCGCGCGGCCGAGCTCCAGCACCAGCGTCTGCGTGTGGTCCTCCAGCCGCGCCCGGTCCAGCGCCTGCGCGCCGGGAACGGCGGGGTCCGCCATCACCCGCCGCGCCCACGCCTCCACCACCCGCTCCGGGCTCTCCTCCAGCAGCCGCCCGGCATCCCCCAGCCCCGCCACCTCCCCCGCCGCCGCCGGCCAGAAGGGCTCCGCCGCGCCCGGCCCCGTGTCGTCATCCCGCTCCACCTCCGCGGGCGCGGGCGGGAGCCAGAGCGAAAACGACGAGCCCTGGCCGGGCGTGCTGCGCGCCGTCAGCTCGCCGCCCATCAGCCGGGCAAAGCGGCGGCTGATGGCCAGTCCCAGCCCCGTGCCGCCGGCTTCGCGCGTGTGCGTGTCGTCCACCTGCGTGAACGGCTCGAAGACGCGCGCCAGCTGCTCCGGGGCAATGCCGATCCCCGTGTCGCGCACCTCGATGCACGACCACGGGCCCTGCCCGGGCAGCGTGGCGTCGCGCGGGGGGTCCGCGGCGGGCACGCAGCGCACGGTGATCTCGCCGCCCGGGCGGGTGAACTTGATGGCGTTGGACAGCAGGTTCAGCAGGATCTGGCGGACGCGGTCCGGGTCCGCCAGGCAGGAGGCGCCGGGCGGGCAGGGATCCTCGCGCAGCGCCACGCGTCGCGCGTCGGCCTGCGGCATCACCATCGCCACGGCCTCGCCGGCGGAGGCGCGCAGCTCCACCCGGCTGGCGGAGAACCCCATCTCCCCCGCCTCGATCTTGGCGAAGTCCAGCACGTCGTTCACCAGCCCCAGCAGGTGCTGGCTGCTGGCGCGGATGCGGGCCAGGTAGCCGCGCTGCCCCTGGTTCAGCTCCCCCTGCAGCCCCATGTCCAGCAGGTCCGCGTACCCGATCACCGCGTTGATGGGCGTGCGGATCTCATGGCTCATGGTGGCCAGGAACACCGACTTGGCGCGGTTGGCCTCCTCCGCGGCGCCGCGGGCGGCCTGCGCCTCTTCCAGCAGACGGGCGCGCACCTCCTCCGCCCGCAGCTGCTCCTCCACGTCGGTATTGGTGCCGAACCAGCGCACCACGTTTCCCTCGGCGTCTCGCACGGGGAGCGCGCGGGAAAGAAAGCGGCGGTAGCGGCCGTCGCGCCCGCGCAGGGGAAAGGTGTCTTCCCACGGCTCCCCCGCCTCGACGGCGCGGCGGTAGCGCTCCGTCACCGGCTCCACGAAGTCGGGGTGATGGACGGCGCGCCATCCCCACCCCCGCATTTGCTGGAGCGTGGTTCCCGTGTAGTCGTACCAGCGCTGGTTGTACCAGAAGAGGGCGCCGCCCGCGTCCGCCATCCACGCCAGCTGGGGGATGGATTCGGCCATGGTGCGGAACTGCCGCTCGCTCTCCTCCGCCGCCTTGCGCGCCCGCACCTGCTCCGTCACCTCGGTGGCGACGGTCACCAGCCCCGTCACCGTCCCCCCGTCGTCCACGAGGGGGTGGTAGACGAGGTTGAAGAAGGCGTCCTCCGGCGTTCCCGTGCCGGTGCGGTCGAAGCGGATGCGGAAGCCGTCGGCGTGGAAGGGCCGGCCGGTGGCGTACACGCGGTCCAGGATCTCGAACATCCCCTGCCCCTCCACCTCCGGCAGCACGCCGCGGATGGGCCGGCCCTCCAGCTCGCGGCCGCCCAGCAGCTCGCGGTAGAGCGGGTTGACCATCTCGAACACGTGCCCGGGCCCACGGGTGACGCTGATGGCCACCGGCGCCTGCCGAAAGATCTCCGCCAGCGAGGCGCGGGTGCGCTCGGCGGCGGCGCGGGCGCGGGCCTCGGCCTCGAACAGCCGGGCGCGGCGGATGGCCTGCGCGCACTGCCGCGCCATGGCCAGCAGCAGCGCCCGGTCGTCTTCCGAGAACGCGCGCGCCTCGCGGAACCCCAGCCCCATGGCCCCCAGCCGCTCCCCCTCCACAATGAGTGGAACGGAGAGGGAGACGGGATAGACGACCTGCCGCCCGCCCAGCGCGGGGTAGCGACCGTCGCGCTCCTGCGGCGAGGAGACGATGACCATCCGCGCCTCGCGCACCGCCTCGGCGATGGGGACGCCCGCGGAAAGCGGAAAGCGGTCCCATCCCGCGGAGAACGACGGCGGATAGCCGCGCTGCTCCACGAGCTCCAGGTGCTCCCCGTCCTCCGACACCAGCACCATCACCCCGGCGTCCGCGTCCACCGCGCCGATGCCGTGGTCCATCACCGCCGCCACCACCTGCGCGGGCGTCAGCGCCTCGCTCAGCGCCGCGGTCACGGCCTGCAGGCGGCGGGTGCGGTCGGCCGCGCGCTCCGCCCGCTGCTCGGCGCGCACGCGCTCCGTCACGTCCAGGACGAGCGAGAGCTGGCCCAGCATGCGCCCCTGCGCGTCGATGAGCGCCGTGTTGTACCACTCGCAGTGCAGGGTCCGCCCGTCCCGCGTCAGGTTGCGGTTGGCGCTGAAGGTCTGCCGCGCGCGCCCGTCGCGCAGGTCGGACGAGACCTGCCGCACCTGCGCGTCGTCGGCCGGGTGGACGAAGGGCCACTCCGTGGCGCGCCTTCCCTTCACCTCGTCCGACGTCCAGCCGAACAGCGCCTCGGCCTCCGGGCTCCACCGCGCCACGCGCCCCTCCGCGTCCCACTCGACGGACGCGAGGGGAAGCTGCGCGAACGCGGATCCGGAGCGGGTGGACGGTGGGGTACCGGACGTCATCGGTGCGGACAGGGTGCGGGCAACGTGCATCGACCCGGGGCCGAACAAGATTCGCGCCGAAGGGACGCTCCACAAGGCATGCGGGCGGCGCGGCGAAGCGGATCAAACCGTTTGTTTTCTGGCGCCATCCAAGAGGAACCACGCGCCGGCGCGTCACCGCTCCCCGGTCCGCCCCCGGCGCCTCCCCTCTCCCGCGCGCAGGAGAAAGCCATGCGTCCACGCACCTTCGCCCGCCTGTGTCCCGCCGCCGCCGCGCTGCTCCTCGCCGCGAGCGCGCGGGCCCAGGCACCCGTGTTCGAGCCCGGGCCCTGCCATTCCGACGCGCCGGAGGGCGCCCGCTGCGGCGTGGTGCGCGTGCCGGAGAACCGGGAGCAGCCCGGCGGCCGAATGCTGGCGCTGAACGTCGTCGTCATCCCCGCGCGGTCCGCCACGCCCGTGCGGCAGGCCCTCACGGGGTTCGGCGGCGGCCCGGGGCAGGCGGCCACGCAGATGGGGTGGCTGGCGGACCGCTTCGCCGAGCTGCGCGACGACCGCGACGTGCTCCTGGTGGACCAGCGCGGCACCGGCCGCAGCGCGCCGCTGCAGTGCGCGCTGCGCGACGAGGCCGATCCGCAGACGTACCTGGGCGACTTTCTGCCGCCGGACCGGGTGGCGCGGTGCCTGGAGGAGCTGGGGCGCAACGCGGACCTCACCCGCTACGGCTACGTCGAGTTCGCGCACGACATGGAGGCGGTGCGCACGGCCCTGGGGTACGGGCCGCTGGACGTGTGGGGCGGCTCGTACGGCACGCGCGCGGCGCTGGTGTACATGCGCACCTATCCGCGCAGCGTGCGCAGCGCCCTGCTCGAAGGCGTGGTTCCCCCCGAGTTCGTGCAGCCTGGCGGATATGCGCAGGCCATGCAGGCCGCGCTGGAGGGACTGGCGCGCGACTGCCGCGCCGACGCCGCCTGCAACGGCGCGTTCCCGAATTTCATGGAAGAGACGCGGGCCGTGGCGGAGCGGCTGGAGCGCACGCCG